>DAOVDU010000063.1 GCA_030669305.1 Candidatus Aminicenantota bacterium | reverse complement strand
CATAACAGTAGCCATTCCAAGGTATTATTTCTTTATTAACAAATCTGCTTACATATGAAGCAAGATGTCTGTCAGGCAAGAAGATTACTTTATCTGCTTCGATATTCTGCACTACCTGAACAGCGTTTGAAGAAGTGCAACATGCATCAGACTCCGCCTTTACATCTGCGTTTGTATTTACATAGGAAACAACCTTTGCCTCTGGATATTTTTCTTTAAGTGCCCGCAAATCCTCCACAGCTACCATATCTGCCATCGGACAGCCTATCTCTTTCTCTGGTCTGGGGAAGAGAACGGTCTTATCAGGCGAGAGTACTTTGGCTGTCTCTGCCATAAACTTTACGCCGCAAAAGACAATTATATCTGCATCCGTGTTTGCAGCTTCTTTTGAAAGACCAAGAGAATCTCCCAGGTAATCGGATATATCCTGAACTTCCGGCCTCTGGTAATTATGAACCAGTATTATAGCGTTTTTCTCTCTCTTTAGCTTTGTAATTTCATATTCTAGATTCATGTTCAACGTTTTTTAATATTCCATTTATCTAATCCCCTTACCTTTTCCAAAGGGCGACATTTCACGAAGCTTCTTCACAATTGGAGGTAGAACTTCTATCACCTTGTCTATATCATTCTCAGTATTACTTCGGCCTACACTGAAACGAAGTGAACCATGGGCCGTTTCAGGCGAAATCCCCATCGAAGTAAGGACATGGGAAGGTTCAAAGGAACCTGAAGTACAAGCTGAACCACTGGATGCAGCTATCCCATTGTGATTTAGTTGAAGTAAGATCGCTTCACCTTCCACGTACTTCACAGAAAGATTAAGTGTGCCAGGCAGTCTTCTTTCTGGATGGCCATTTATGATTATATCATCTATCTTTTCCATTAATCCTTTCTCTAATCTGTCCCTTAACTTTTTAACTCTTCTTTCCTCTTCCTCAAATTCTTCCATAGCAATCTCTGATGCTTTCCCTAGCCCCACAATTCCTGGAACATTCTCAGTCCCTGCCCTTCTATTCCTTTCATGATGACCACCGTGCAGAAGAGAATCAATTTTGGTCCCCTTCCGAATATATAGGGCACCAACACCTTTAGGTCCATAGAATTTATGCCCTGACATAGAAAGCAGATCAACTGAAAGGTCATTTACATTTATGGGAAGTTTTCCTACGGTCTGAACTGCATCAATATGGAAATAAATTCCATTGTCTTTGGCAATATCTGCGATCTCCTTTATCGGCTCTATTGTTCCCACTTCGTTGTTAGCATGCATAATTGATATCAAAATTGTTTTATCAGTTATTGCTTCACGAAGTTCGTCTAGATTCACAACACCATGTTTGTCAACACCAATGTAAGTCACTTCAAAACCCTGTTTCTCAAGCCATTTGCAGGCGTTCAATACTGCATGATGTTCTATGGAAGAGGTTATTATGTGGTTGCCTTTTTTCCTGTTGGCAAAGGCAGTCCCTTTTATGGCAAAATTATCCGACTCTGTGCCACATCCGGTAAAGACAATTTCATATGGTTTAGCATTCAATAATTTTGCCACTTTATCTCTTGCTTCTTCCTTTGCCATATCTGATTCATTTGCCAATTTGTATATACTGGAAGGATTACCATATTTTTTACAGAAATAGGGAAGCATTGCCTCAACCACTCTCTCATCAGTTGGTGTAGTCGCGTTATTATCAAGATATATTAAATTCTCCATTTCTTCCTCCCTCTTAACCTCGCCTCGAGTTAATTCTTTCTCTAATATACATATCCGGCTTATTCAAAAACTCAGGAAAGTCATCAACAATTGACATCTAGGATTCTTTTTCTCTCTTATAAATAAGTATTATTTTTACCCTTGGTCAAGCTTTCGGGACTTATTTATGTCTATATATTCAATATATTTCATAGGATTTATATGTTAGTCAATTTGGGAGTTAATGTCAATTCTCTATCCATTCAGCTTGAACCAAATATCATAAAAAAACACGAACGCTTAAGATGTAAAAATAAAGATCGCTTTATTTTTGACTCATGGATCGCTCACTGGCAGCCGGCTTTCTCGAGAGGCCCTTGAATATGCAACTGTACTGGCTTCAAAAGCGAATGTATTGGGCAGTTTCTCATGCCGGGGAAAAATCTCTCCGGAGGAACTTGAGGTTCTGGAGAAATCTCCAGAGCATAAAGCCTGGGCAGAAATAGCAGTTTCTGCCCGTACCCATCCTGATGAAAGCGACCTGGAAGACGCACGGTCTTTTGCTAGATGGATTATGACTCTAGCCGCACAACATTAAAATTTCATAAGAGGGAAAAGTCGAAATCATCTTCTAATATTGAGTCTTTCCACTTCTCAATATTTTTTCTCTGCGAGATTGCGCGGTTTATATGGTCTATACCCTTTTTAGTGCCCATCCAGATTGCTCCGATAATCGTCCCCTCTTGAACAACAATCTTTTTATAAATCCCCTCTTGTCTGATTTCCTTTCTGAATTCCTCGCATTTTCCTTCTTCTGGATTAACCAAACCGATTGAAGTGACAGAGAGCCCAAAAACTTTCAAAGTATTCGATGGAATAGTACCCTCGTAATTTTTTTTCTGTCCGAGTATGTTATAAGCGGCTGTTCGGGCTTGTTCGAAACAAGCCGGGATGATTCCGTACATTCTGCCTTTGTGTTGAACAACATCTCCTGCTCCGTATATCGCAGCCTCGCTTGTCTGGAGGTAATCGTTGACGACAAGTCCACGCTCAGTCTCCAATCCAGCTTCTTTAACCATATTAATATTTGCTCTTATTCCTGCTGCAATAATGCTCATATCCGCTTCTAATTCTTTACCCCCTTTGAATTGCAAACCTTTCACTTCATTCTGGCCAAGAACCTCTTCTGTGGCCATTCCGAGATGGACTTTTATTCCCATATTCTCGATTTGGTTTTTTAGGACGGATGCACCCTGGAAATCCAACTGTCGACCGAGCAGATAGTCAAAGAACTCAACAACCTCAACTTCAGCTCCTCTTGATTTAAGTGCCCGGGCTATTTCAAGACCTAAAACTCCTCCACCAATAATGACAACTTTTTGATGACTTTCAAGATACTCCAGAATTTTGAAGGCATCATCAATCGTTCTGAGAGTAAATACTCCCTGCTTATCCACTCCTTTAAACGGAGGAATGAATGAATGAGAGCCGCTTGTAAACAGAAGCCTATCATAGTTTTCCCTCTTGCCATTCTGCAGTTCAATCTCTTGTAGGTCAGGAAGTATTTTTTTTACAGGTTTATTGAGCTGGATATTTATATTCTGTTCCCTGTACCAGTCTTCAGAGAAAGCGAATATCCGTTCATAAGGAATTTTTCCCGCTAAAAATTCGATCAGATTCGGGCGAGGATAGTAATGATATTTTTCCTTGGCAAAGACATCGATTTCAACTTTTTTGTCAAGCTCACGCAGAGTTTTAGAGAAAATGATTCCCGATATACCGTTCCCTATGATTACAACTCGCATCTTCTAAGATAATCCTTTGCTAACTTTATGAAATCTTTTGAAAAAATTCTTTCCCCACTCCACATTGTGGACAAACCCAGCCATCAGGTAAGTCTTCAAAGGCAGTACCAGGTTCTATCCCGTTTTCAGGATCACCTTTCTCTGGATCATAGATGTAGCCACAAGAGGTGCATTCCCATTTTTCCATCACAACTCTCCCTTGAAAAAATTTATAACAGAACTTTTAGGAGACAGAATCAATCAATCCTCTTCAAGGACATGTTTTTCGTATTCTGTTTCCAATTTCAGTTTATGATACTTTTCCTGCTCCACCAAAAACTCAAAGAGCTTCCTAGGCTTTTCAGCTTTGGATTTCTTAGCTAAATCTGAATAAAGCTCTACAGCTTTCTGTTCTTTTTTAGCTGCAAAGATAAGAAGTCCCTGAAAGTCCATATCAGCGTCCAGAGACTCTTCTTCTAAATAATCGCTAATTTTGAGGTCTATAGCTTTGTTTGGTTCATAAAATTCGATTTTTCCTTCGGTTAAGTCCTGAAGAAGCTTCTTGTGATTTCTCTCCTCTTCCTGCAATTCTTGAAGCAGGTTTTTTATTCCAGGGGTTTTTGCCAAATCAATCATGCTTCCATAGCCCTGAATTGACTCTTCCTCCCTTTTAATAGCAAGATTAATGACGTCCTTAAAAGTTGTCAATTTTATTATCTAAATCCTTTCTTTATTCCTCTTTTGTTTTTAACAGTACTTATTAATTGCTCTTAAAAATTGCAATAAAGAAGATAATACAATTATAATGAAATCGTCTCTTGTGTCAATAAATGTGCAGAAAAGCTTAAGGAACTAGAAAAAGAAAATGGGCATTTACCTTTTTTGCTCTATGGATAAGGAGGAACAATGATAGATGGCTCTTTAACCCGAAAGGCTCAGAAACAATTATATAAAGCAGCTCGAGAATTTAAACTTGATACGAATCTTTTGAAAATTCTGGAAAAGCCAATGCGGACTCTAAAAGTCTCTATTCCAATAAAATTAGATAACGGAAAAACAAAAGTTTTTACAGGCTTCCGCTGCCAGTATAATAATGCAATAGGACCAACAAAAGGAGGAGTTCGTTACCATCCCAATGTCTCGGAAGATGAAGTAGTCGCTCTGGCGGCCTGGATGACCTGGAAATGCGCTCTTTTAGATCTGCCCTATGGAGGGGCCAAAGGAGGGATTATCTGTGATCCCACGAAGCTATCTGAGGCCGAGTTAGAAAGATTGACTAGAAGATACACCACAGAGATCATGCCTATTTTGGGCCCTCACATAGATATTCCTGCTCCAGATGTCTACACTACATCAAAAACCATGGCCTGGATCATGGATACCTTCTCCATGTTTAAAGGATACACAGAGCCAAGCATTGTCACAGGAAAGCCTGAAATTCTAGGCGGCTCCAAAGGTCGAAAAGAGGCTACAGGAAAAGGCTTAGCTATAATTACAAGGGAATTTTTCAAAGCTCAAAAGAAAAGCCTTAAAGGGGCAAAAATCGCTGTTCAGGGATTCGGGAATGTAGGAGGCCATGCTGCTCTTTTCCTCTCCAAGATGGGAGCTACTGTAGTGGCAGCATCCGACGCTTCAGGATGTCTTGTTAACCCAGGCGGCTTGGATATCCCAAGGCTTATGGAATGCGTAGAGAAGTACGCTTGTATCATAAAACATCCTGGAAAACAGATACACAGGGATGAACTTCTTTTTCAAGATGTGGATGTTCTTATCCCGGCTGCTCTGGAAGACCAAATTCACAAGAATAATGCCTCTAAAATCAAGGCAAAAGTCATTGTCGAAGGTGCTAACGGTCCCATAACTCCAGAGGGAGATGAAATACTGGAAAAGCGAGGAGTTGATGTCATTCCTGATATTCTGGCCAATGCTGGTGGTGTAGTGGTTAGCCACCTGGAATGGGTTCAGGCCCTGAGTGGTCTTTATTGGGAAGAAGAACAAGTAAATGCCGAACTTGAGCGGAAGATGGTAAAAGCTTTCAAGCAAGTCTGGGATAAGGCAACAAAAAGAAAAGTTACCCTTCGATGCGCGGCTTATTTGGCAGCCATCGAAAGAATTGCCGAAGTATATCGTTACCGTGGATTATTCCCCTGATTGTTCCGAAGATGATCAATTATCTGCGCGGCAGTGCTTGATTCAGATTAAAGAATAACCACGGCATCCATGAACAACTCATATTCATCATCCTCATTGAGATCGTGAATTTTTACTTTTTCAACGGTATTTAAACCCATAATCTCTAATAACCGAGATTCATACAAAATTTTGACGTCAGACTGCTTAATCTTTGTCTTTAATTCTTCATCGGCAGAAAGGGCTTTGGAAGGAGTTAAAAAGACAACCCTTGGGGATTGTTGGGATATTGATAGTGCCAGTTCTAGCGATTTCACTCCTCTATCTAGGACAAGTGTCCTTTTTTCCTTAAAGCGCGAGAGATTTTTTGCCTCATGATAGACGCCATTGTTTAAAAATTCTTTTTCTCCAAGTATAACTTTTTGGTCTCCTTTGGCATCTTTTTCAGCTTCTGTTTTGAATTTCTGCTTGTTTTGGTAATTTTTAATCGCATCCCTCAGAGCATCAGCAGCAAGATTTGAACAATGCATTTTTATGGGAGGTAATCCATCCAATTCATCGGCAACATCCTTGCGTGTGATTTTCAGGGCTTCTTCGAGGGTTTTTCCTTTAGCTAATTCAGTGATCATAGAAGCAGTAGCCACAGCTGAGCCGCATCCGAAAGTCTTAAATTTTATATCATCTATTCTGTTGTCCTTTACTTTAATCGTGAATTCCATCAGATCACCGCACACTGGATTTCCGACCTTCCCCTTGGCGACATGCTTTCCTTCCAGTATGCCTACATTTCTCGGATTCCTGAAATGATCCATAACCTTCTCTGAATATGTTGTTGATTTCATCCGTTCTTCCTTTTAATAAAGCGGGGATAACTTTCTCAATCGGTCGACAACTTCGGGTAAGGCTTTAAGAACTGCATCAATATCTTTTTCAGTTGCAAATCTGCCAAGAGTTAATTCTAAAGAACCGTGTGCCTCTTCATGAAGCAGCCCTAAAGAAATTAAAGTGTGGGAAGGTTCTAAGGTCTTTGAAGAACAGGCGGATCCAGTGGCAACGGAAATCCCTTTGTCCTTTAAAGATAATAGTATAGATTCCCCTTCTATGCCATCAAAACGGAAATGGGCATTATTGGGGAGCCTTTCTTCAGGATGCCCGTTGAGGTAAGACCTGGGAATTTTTTCCAGTACATTCTTTATCAATTTGTCCCGATAAGTTTTAAACTTTTTAACCTCTTGCTCCCTTTCCTGGCGAATAATCTCGGCAGCCTTTGCCATTCCTACAATAGCAGGGATATCCTCAGTCCCGGAGCGCAGGCCACGTTCCTGCCCTCCACCGATTATCTGGGGATTTATCTTGATGCCTTTTCTTATATATAAAACCCCTAATCCTTTGGGTCCATATATGTCGTTGGAGGAGAGGGTCATTAGATCGATTGAATCTTTTTTAACATCAAGCGGCAAAAGCCCTTCTGCAGCCACAGCGTCAGTGTGGAAAGCAATGTTTTTATCTCTGCATAATCTGCCGATTTCAGCAATTGGCTGAATTGTTCCCACCTCGTTATTCGCATATCCCACGGAGACCAAAATGGTCTGATCTGTTATACGGTCTGCGATCTTTTTCAGACTCACCCGACCATATTGATCAACAGGAACTTTTGAAACTGTAAACTCCATCCTCTGTAGGAGCTTTGTTATATTATGGATAGAGATGTGTTCGATTTCTGAGATAATAATATGTTTACCCTTTGCTTTGTTACGCAAGGCAAACCCGATAAGGGCAAGGTTATTGGATTCTGTAGCTCCTGAGGTGAATAAGATTTCATCTTTTTCAGAATTTATAAAACCTGCAATCTCCTGACGGCATTTCTCTAAAACCTCTGTTGCCTCATCGCCTATTTCATGCAATGCAGAGGGATTTCCGAATTTATCATGAAAATAAGGAAGCATGGCCTCGACAACCCTGAGATCAACCGGCTTGGAAGATTGGTAATCAAGATATACAGTCATTTCCTATTTCTTTTTTCTAATGAGAAATCTTTGATAGCCTTCTTTTTTTTCTAATTTGATGATCTGATGCCCGGTCCTTTTAGCAAACCGCTTGATATCTTCTTCAGCAGCCGGGTCGTCTGCCAATACTTCAAGTATTTCACCTGCTTCGATACTGTCAATATTATCCCTTGTTTGAAACAAGGGCTCAGGACAAAATAATCCTATACAGTCCAGAGTCTTTTTAGGCTTAATGTTTTGTTGCATTATTCTTACTTTTCCATACACTTCCTATCAAATTAATAGACTATATAATTTAATTTAATCTACAATAGCCTTTTTGTCAATGAAAAGAATTTTTTCCCATAAACATCTTCATGATAAAGTTTTCAGGAAAAAACTTTGATGAGAAAAAAAGGTGCATTAACTGGAAATAATTGGAGTTGCATTCGGGTCCATAGGATTGATCCTCGCTGCCAGAGAAAACAGGAATGGATAGCTTTCTTTTAGATGGATTGTATAAGCAATCCAAGCACTGGTCATCTGTGAATAGACCCGCTTTATATCTTTGGCTATATGATCATAATCAGACTGGGGAAGTTCTTTTAATTTATCCTCTCTAAAGGCCAGTTCTTCGGTAAGATGAAAAATCGCCCACAACAGGTCTGTAAAACGTTCATGCTCGAGAAGATTGGGATTTTCCAGCAGCCTCAGCATGAAAGAGCGTTTGCTGATAAGAAAATCACGGAGATCGCATAATTTGTTTTTATCAATTTTTATTTCATAAGAAAACTCCTGAGCCGAGATAATAGCGTCTTTAAAATCCTTCTTTCTCCATTGGGGCAAAATTTTCAGTTTTTTCTCAAGATTTTCTGCATTATTCACAAAGGTTGAAAATTTTTTAAGTATATCCAGCCCGACTTCACTGAAAAACGTCCCTATAACCATATTTAACTTTTTCATCATAGCCCGTTTCTCTCTGCGGGAAAGAATACGCTCGATAAATAAAACAACCAGGAGTACATCTATGAAAAGAAAACCAAAGTCTCCGATCATGTATAAAAAAATATGATGAGCGTCGTGGAAAATGAAATAATGTATTGTGTATGTCAGTGCAGAGGCAGCAATAAACAGAAGACTCACATTAACCGTCCAGTTAAAGACTTTTTTCATTGAAGAAATCTCCTTTAATTATTTTTTTAATTTCCTTATTTCCTCTTCTACTTCTTCAGCCCCTTCTCTGTAGAATTTTTCTTCATCTGGTGCAAGATGTTTTAAAAGCCTAAGGAACTCGCCAGCATGAACGCGCTCTTCATCCGCTATATCTTTAAGCACTTCAATAGCCAGTTTGTTATTAGTTGATTCTGAAAGCTGCATATACAGCTGGATTGCTTCGTATTCTGCAGCAATCATAAATCGTATTGCGCGAATTAACTCTTCGTGTGTAAGTTTACATTCCTTGGCAAGGCCAGAAAATGGGGTTCCAAAATCAGGCATGATTAACCTCCTTTTATAGTAATTTCCTCTCTCCCTTAATCTTCTTTATATCTGTGATGTCTTGAGTTGCTTCCAAACATCCCAAGTAATCTCCATTTTTGTCGTGAACAGCGAAATACTGGATATAAATTAACCTACCCTTCAAATTAATCCAAAACTCAGCTGAATCTCTGCGGCCACTTTTAAAATCTTCCAATATCTGATTGACTATGTGTAAGCTCTTTTGAGGGTGGCATTGCTGCACTTTTCGGCCAATCACCGCTTTTGTTCTAGGAAAAATTCTCTCTTTGGACTGGCTGAAGTAGCGAACAGTATCCTCCTTATCTACAAAAGTAATATCTACAGGGAGATGGTTAAAAATTGCTTCAATCTTCTCTTTTGACAATGTACCAGTTTCAAAAGATATCATTCCGTCTACTTCAACTTTAGAAGTTGACGTCTCCACTGCTTTAACCGTTATTTTTGCAGGCTCAGGTGTAAAACGACAATAGCCGAGTTCATCGAATTGCCCTCTTATATCCTTCCATTCGTCATCTCCTATAACCTTTAGAGCAGCTGGGAAAAGAATATTATTTTCCTTGTAAAAATGACTTGAGAGCATATCAGCCAAGGATGTCGCATTTTTCTCCAGTTTCTCTGAAAAATCTTGAATAGACATAATTTCGTATGCATCAATAAGCTTGTAAAAATTTTTCTTTATCTCTCTTATCTTATCGTGTTCCATCCACATAATTGCTGGGGGCTGCGTGATTCCGTATTTTTCAAGATAAGGAAAAAGAATATTTTCTTCTCTAACATAGTGACTTTCTGAGCTTTTAAGATGTTCTTCAATATGCCGTAATTGTTCAATCTCCCCTTTTACGGAATTGAAGTCTTCTGCTTGTTTTATTTTCTTGGAAATATTTTTTAGTTCATCAGCAAATTTTAGGATTATTTTATGTTCTTCCATCAGGATATGTATTGGGTGTCCTGCAGGAGCCAGGATCTTTTCTTTTTCTATCGATTCTTTGAATACCGCAATGTGAACATCACAAAGTCTATGTATTTCTTCCCTCGGCATGCCTTCTCTTATGAGTTCCTCTTCTATCTGTGATATTTCAATGGGTGTGATATCTTTTATCACTTCTTTAAATTTTTCTTTTATTTCCTCTACATTTGCTCCTTCATGCAATCTCTTTATTATCGCTTTGATAACTTCCTTTTTATCTTCTTTTTCGCCAGGCGTATCGTTCATATTTTTATCTCCATATTCATAATAATTTATTTTTAGCAGTATCTCTGCTTCTAATAATTTTCACCCAACAGTTCAAAATGTGCTTGAGGATGGGCGCATGCTGGACATTTTTCGGGAGCTTCTTCTCCTTCGTGAATATATCCACAGTTACCACATTTCCATTTCACTACATTGTCCTTCTTAAAAACTTGGCCTTTTTCTATGTTTTCTAAAAGGCCCAGATATCTTCTTTCATGCTGTTTTTCAGCTACTGCTATTGACTTCATTACTTCAGCAACTTCGGAAAAGCCCTCTTCTTCTGCAATTCTAGCAAATTCGGGGTACATAGTTGTATATTCATGATTCTCACCGGCAGCCGATGCTTTTAAATTTTCGGCTGTGCTTCCAATTACTCCTGCAGGAAATGATGCAGATATCTCTGCTTCTCCGCCTTCCAGGAATTTAAAAAGCCGTTTGGCATGTTCCTTCTCATTGTCGGCTGTTTCCTGGAAAATGTTGGAAATCTGAACATAACCTTCTTTCTTTGCCTTCGAGGCAAAGTACGTATAACGGTTTCTCGCCTGAGACTCGCCTGCAAAAGCTGTTAAGATATTCTTTTCAGTTTGTGTTCCTTTTAAACTTTTCATTTTTTTACTCCTTTATATTTAACTTTTCCATAGACCGTGGATACTGCAGTATTCTCGTGCTTCAACTTTTTCAGGTGCTATAACAAAATCCGCTTCTGGAGAATCGCCTGGGCTGAGAAACTTCTTGTATATCCTGCCGTCAGCTATTACTTCTATCCATTCGATATAGTGCTTCTCTTCCATTGGATGAGTAACCGCACCTACCTTAACCTTTATACCCTTGTCTGTTTTTTCTATTACAGGCAAATGTTTCTCTCTCCCTTGTTCTTCTGTCTTCTCTTCCCGCAGCTTCATTGGTTGACCACAGCAAACAAGCTGCCCTACACCTTCATGCAAGACCTCAACGATATTTCCACAGATCTCACATTTGTAAATTTGTAATCGTTTTGTCATTTTAAATCTCCTTTTAAATAATTCTGGTTCTTCTCCCAATTAGTTGATGCAAAGGGTTCGAGGATTCAAGGGTTCAAGGATTCAAGTGTTTTTTTTGTAGCGATTTAGTAAGTGCTTTGAGCATCCTCTCAACCTCTCCTATTCCCTCCTGTGCAAACTTTTAATTCTT
>DAOVDU010000020.1 GCA_030669305.1 Candidatus Aminicenantota bacterium | reverse complement strand
TATTTATCAAGATATAATCTCTTTTATAGCTTCTTCTACAAGATCCAGCGCTTTCAAGAGATATTCTTTTTCTTCTCCAAATCCAAAACGGATGTAGTGATCCATCTCAAAATGATCTCCAGGTATAAGCAAAACGTTTTTCTCATGTAGGAGTTTTTTTATCAAATCGGTTGAATTTATGTTTAAGTTATAACGGGGATATGCTATGGCTCCTGCTTTTGGAGGAACACAATGAAAGAGACCTTCCTGCTTTTTGAACCATGATTCGATAATAGCAAAATTTGTCCTGACGATCTTGCGTGTTCTCTCGAGAATCTTCATTCTGTTTTCAGGAGAGAGTACGATTCTGGAGAGGCGGTCACTTACTTTGCTCAAAGAAATAGTGGTGTAGTCATGGTACGGCCAGGTTTTCTGGATAAACTCTTCCGGAGCCACGATCCATCCCATTCTTAGCCCGGGTAGTCCGTAGGCCTTGGAGAGGCCGCATGTAACAGCGACTTTTTTGTATGTCCCCCAAAAGCTTGGGGTTGTATTTCCGTCTAATTCTGCTCCCTGGTAGACCTCGTCTGCGAAGATCCAGGCATCTGCCTTTTCAGCCAGTTCAATAATTGTCTGTCTCGCTTCCTCGCTTAACTGGCCTCCTGTTGGATTGTTAGGGTTCGTGATGGCAATGATTTTTGTCTTTTTGGTGACAAGGCTTTTAAGTTCGTCAGGGTCTGGATTCCAATCCAGGTTTTCCCTGAGAAAGAATGTCTTCAGATTTGCTCCGAATGCTCTAGTGAGTCCCCATATCTGCATGTAGTTTGGCAGCATGAGAATCACTTCATCTCCTGGCTCGATATTGCTCCACATCAAGAGAAAATTGGCTTCAGCCGAACCTGATGTTATCAGGATATTATCAATATTAGTACCTGGATAAATTTTACTTACTTCTTCTCGTAACTCCGGAGTCCCATTGGTTTGGATATATCCGAGTTTAGTATTTAAGATGTCCTCTAATTCATCCTGATTGACAAGTTCTTTAAAGGCAATGGGATGAACGCCGCTTTCTGAAAGGTTATAGGTGACAACATTTTCCCATTCGGATTGCATACGCTCCATCTTAAAATGTTCAATTTTCATAGCTTTTTCCTTTTCATAATGTAAGTGACTCTGTTACACAGTAACACAACAAATCGGAAAGCAAAAGAATATAATAGCTGTTTTTCGTTTTTTCTATTTTTACATATTTTTTTTCTCTATTGATCTAAATTCATGTAAATATAGACAAATTAATACAATCTGCAGCCTGCACTTCCCTTCGAGTCTCCACCCAAAAAGCAGCTCTGGAATCCCACTAGGGAAAAACTTTAGAAGAAATTGAGAGACACTGGTTATAGTCTATTCTTTTATCTTTTGGATAACTTTTCCGGTCTCCTTGTCCTTCAGAATTAACTTTGTTTGGCCATCAGACATTTTCTCCTCCTTTATCAGGAGGAAACGTTCATTGTAATCCTTCTTTATACTCTCTGCTGTTGTTTTTTCTATGCCTCTCCATACTTCCAGGTCAATTTGTTCCCAACGCTTTGACTTTATCGAGCAATAACAGGCATCCATGATGGCATTAACGATGTAGCCGTCATAAAAAGTCTCCATGGGTCCTATATTGTTGTCCATTGCATCGAACATGTTAGTAAACATGTGCATATAACCCAGTTCATGTACTTCATCGCCTACTGGAAAGAGCCAGCCTGTTTCACCCTCAGCTTTCTCGGCTACGTACCCTCCGCGTCCAACAGATGTAAACATCTCAAAGCCTGTGCGCAAAAAATGGTCAAGCCAGATTGTCCCATCAGTGCCGGATATCTCATCCCGCACGTCCATGCCGCCCCGGAATGTCCAACTCACTTCAAACTGTCCAATCGCGCCATTTTCGTATCTCACCAGGCCGATCGCATGGTCCTCAGCCTCAATCGGATGGACCTGGGTATCAGCCCAGCACATAACTTCCACGGGTTTGATATCCTTTCCCACAAAGTTGCGTCCGATTTCAATGCAGTGGCAGCCCATATCGATTATTACACCGCCCCCAGACTGTTCAGGGTCCCAGAACCAATCGCTGTGAGGACCTGGATGGGTTTCTCGTGAACGTGTCCACAAGACCTTGCCAAGGGCACCATTTTTTATGGATTCAATGGATTTGAGCGTTTTTGGAGTATAGGCCAGATCTTCAAGATAACCATTAAATACGCCTGCCCGCTCAACGGCACGCAGCATGGCTTTGGCTTCAGCAGCGTTCCGGCCAAGGGGCTTGGTACATAACACAGCCTTTCCTGCATCAGCAGCGATGAGAGCCGCTTCCTGGTGCAGATTGTTAGGCAAACCGATCACCACCACATCTGCTTCAGGGTCTTTAATAGCCTTCTCCATATCCATTGACCATCTGGGGATGCTCCATTCTTGTGCAAATTTCTTTGCCCGCTCCTCAGTCCGTGAATAGACGACCTGCACCTTGTCTTGGCTGCGCTGCCCGTGTAATGTTTTCGTGTAAAACATCCCTATTAGGCCAGTGCCTAGCATGGTTATTTTATGCATGGTCCTGCCTCCTTTTTTCTTATTTATGTGATTCAGTAAATCTATATTCTTCTGATACCAGACGGTCTGTCTGCTTTTTCTCGTTTATCTGCTCAATCTAATTTGATAATAAGAAAAACCGGCAGGACATGCAAGACAAAGAAAATCATTTGGCAAATGTTGACAAAAACAAGCTCAGCTGATTAATATCAAATGAAAGCGATAATCTTAGGAGGTGATAAAAAATGACTTTATTTGAATATGTTGAATATGTTAACCAGAGGGTGAAAAGGTTTAGTTTTTTTGATATCAAACTAGTTCAAGGTACTACAATATTTATGATTCTTATTTTGGTAAAACTCATCCCCCAAATCATGGAAATTAATATATTGTGGTTTATTGTTTTATTCGTGATATGTGTAATAAAGCCGTTTTATGTGTTTTTCTTTAAAAAGTAGCAGCTTAAAGGGTTCCCGCCTAAGGTTGAAGACATCTCTCCTGGGCCAAGGATGGATGACGTCGGGACATTCTTAGCGGGAAAACCGCCCAAGTTCGTTGTTAATCCTGAAGTTTTTGCCAGCCCAAAGTTAAGGTTTAAAAAGAAATAGCAGAGTGTTGAAACCTGGTTTATCTTGATAAAACCACTTTCATCTTTATTTTTTGTAATTCAGGCAGGTTTATATAAGCTTTTGCTTTATTAAAATCAGACCAGTTTTTTCCATTTATAATGACTTCTTTTAATTTAATGGTATTATCTTCGATAGGAACAGGATAAAGTTTTGCGTTTTTCCTAGGAGAAAGAATATAAAAATAAAGCTCTACTGGCTTATTGTTAACCCACAAATCTAGATAAAGATAATTTAAAAGACTATGCTCCACAGTATGATAGGAAGTCTTATAGCGACCGGCTTTTTTCCCGTCCTTCATCTTTCCATCAAGGTAAATGCTTAAAAAAGTGTCGCCGAATTCTTTATCTAAAAAATATTCATTCCAAAACCGGGCTCCTTTTTTAAAGTCTTCAAGATATTTTTTATCATTAGTAATCCGATAAAGATAAAGGTCAAACATGTTACCGTATGCCTGGATCCACCAATAAGTAAACTCCCGATGTAAAGAGGGATCTAATCTTCCAACTGTGGAATACCATACTCCTTTTTCTTTTTCGAATCCCCACTTGATTATATTTTCCGTAATAATTTTTGTAGAGTCTAAATAATCTTTTTTCCCAGTCAAAAAGAAAAGCCTGTAAAACATCCATACAACTTCAATATTATGTCCAATATTTATTTCACTCTCATCGGCCTCTCTTGTTTGATAATGCCATTCTTTATCAAATGATTCTAAAATCCATTTACTTTCAGGGTCCAGCATTTTTGCTAAAGCTACATTCATAATCCTTTCTGCCTGATCCAGATATTTTTCTTCCTTCGTAGCAAGATACAGGTAAAGCAAATAACTTGAGACAGGAACCACTTCAGAAGAAAAGGATTTGTCACTCGATTTTACAGTTAAATCTTGATTTAAAAGATTAAAATAACCTCCCCATGTATTATCCCATCTTTTTGATTCTATTATTTCATTAGATTTTTCTATGTATTGAAGTACTTCAGGATCAAGAGTAACAAAGTAATACATTGCCAGTCCTGTGTTAGTGTAAAATTGAACAAAGCTACTTTTTGTAGTTTCGAGGGGATTACCTTTTTTATCGAGAACATCGAACCATCCGCCATAATTCTTATCCCACGCATTTTCTAGTAGAAAATCCACCGCTCTTGAGGCAATTTTTAGGTATCTTTCTTCACCTGTTAAAAGAAAGGCGACAGAATAACTGAAAACATGCCTTGAAATCATGCTGGGATATTTTTCAGTCCTGTCAACTTGATTCCAACTCCTGTCAAGGTTAGTAATAAAAGCACCATCATCATTGTCTATGGTATTCTGTGTCCAGTAAGGAATAATGGCTTGTAAAGCTTGATCTTTCCAGAAAGTTCCATTAAGAATATCGACATCTTCCAGCCTTTTAGAGTTTGAGCACCCTGTTGTAACAAGAATGGCTAACAAAGCCAGAAAAATGATAAAGGGTGTAAATGGAATCAACTTAATAAACATTCTCATCTTCTTTCTATAATGATTCATTTTTTACTTCTTTTCAGGTACTATTCTTATTCCTCTTCCTTTCTTTCCAGGAGTGTTGTTATATACTTCTATTATGTGATAGACAACAGTAATAAATTTCTTGTCAAACTTGCCATGAAAAAAGCTGTGGATGAGATTTGTGTATTCAACCATATCTTTCTCATATTCCGTCAGCTCAGGGTCTTCTGGATGGAGCAACTGAACAATCACTTTAAGTTCAAAGCAAGGAATATCCAGGAATACAATAGCTGCCCTGGGATTTGCCATTTGGTTCAGGAATGAATGTGTTTCAAATTCCGGGGTTGAATAAAGCTCTAAAGATATCTGTTTTGTTCGATTAAACAATTCTCCAGCCTTGTTATAAAAACTTGTAAGAATATCGATCTTTTCATTCTGATCTTTATTTATTGTGGATTGTAGTAATTTGATTATTTCCTTTAGCTTATCTTTCTTTGGTAAAAATCCCATCCCTTTTACTGCATTATTTATTGCGAACAAAGTATCGAATCGTCTTATTCCCTGAGTGGCAACTATAGCATTGTGAGGGCCAGCAAGCGATGGAAACTCATTTTTCTTTATTTTTTCTAATGATTTAGTCCTATGATTAAAATTCCATTCTAAGAATTCATCCGGGAGTTCCCTTATTTTGTATTCCTCCCACTTATACTTCTTACCGTGAGTTTTTGCCCTTATTACGCCCTGATCATACTTGTTCGTGTCTACGGTTAGTTGATGAAAAGTATTGCCCTTCCAGAAATTCATTTTTGCATGTTCTAACTCATCTGCTTTGCCGCTGGCAAACATCAGAATTAATCCCATAATTATGCTAAGACTAAAAGATAGATGATTAGACATAAGACTCCTCCTTTTCTGCAATTTTCCACAGTTTCTACTCATTTCTTTCTAATTAGTTTTTAAAACTTTTACCACAGGTAAAATTTGATGTCAAAATTTAAACCTCTATCTTAAGTATCCCTTTAAAGCCAAACCCGAAGATGATGGAAAGTGCAAAATATACGATCAGCCAGTGAATGTGCCATCCGAAGAGATTCATGCTCCTAGTCGGATATGTGATTTCTAAAGATTTTATCGGCATATCGCTTTTAATTGGTGCTTCGACCGGATAGAGTAGTTCGTCAATGAAATTGCGGCGGATTTTTATTGGAGAGATCTTGCTGAGAGGCTTTTGGGCAACAGCAACTGTTTTTGTGACTCTTTCTCCTTTGAGGATGACATTTATATTATGAATGCCCTTTTCTTTGGCTGAGATGCGCCAATTTATTTCATTTTCTTCTTCCATCCTTAGGGGGAGAGTTTCGATAGTCAACCCAGAGGAGGATTCGACATTAAGGTCTATTTCGAGGGGATTATAGTTATCTTTTAGTTTGACCTTGAAAATTGCTTTCTGGCCGGGTGCTAAAGATTCATACCCGAACCAGAAGTTGAGCTGGATGAGGATCAGAATTATTGGGATGATCATCACCAGCATAGGCTTTGCAGAATAGCTGATATATTTTAGGTTGCAGCGGAGTATATTCCATTGTGCTTTGAGAGAAATGCTCAGGCTGTCCTTGTACAGGCGCAGTTCGAGCAGATAGGTTTTTATCTTATTTTTGACCTTTTTTATTTCTTTCTGGTTGGAGGTGAAGCGGAAGATGAATAGCATCAAAAGACCTGTCATGAATGATACAATGATCAATGCAACCCAGGGACTCATGCTGCGGAAAGGAAGAAAGATTATGTCGAAAATTTTGCCAAAAATGGAGTTAAATACCCACATCATGTTAACTCAAAACTAAAAACTAAAAACTCAAAACTAAATATTGCAAAGAGTAAACAATTTTCATTCTTCGTTTCACAGACTCTCCGTTTCCCCCTTTATTCTAACTCCTTACTTCTCATTCCTTACTCCTTACTGTGTTCACGATATATATCCAAGGCCTTTCAGTTTTTTCTTTATTTCCTCTTCAGAATCCGACTCTTCGAGCTTGGAAATCTCTTTCTCCAAACAGTGAGTTATGAATTCTTTAGGGGAAGAATAGCCGGAAATTTTAGCGTACTTTTTTACCTTATCCAGTAGGTCCTTGTCCAGTTTGACTTTAGCTTTACCCATTTTTATCTCCTTGAATCTAAAATATCGGTTTTCCTATCATTTCTTTAGGCTTATCTATTCCAAAGATCTTGAGGATTGTCGGTGTCAGATCATATAGGGCAGGGGAGTCTGCCTTGATTTTCTGGTTGATGAACAAAATTCCTGGAGCTACTTCTGGGGATATGCAGTGGTCGCCGCTCCATTTTTGTTTGTTGTCTTCAATAAGCACTTTTGGAATTCTACCCAGGGGTGTTCCCCATGAACTGCGGTATCCGGAGTTGTAGCCCGCAATTATTTCCGGGGCTTGTTCTACATAAGGACCATGGTATACATCTTTGGCAACATATGCCCTAAAAACAGGTCTTTTGCCTGTTTTAGGGTCTTTGAAATTTTCAAGTTTGTGAGCTATTTCTCGAATAAGGTTCTCTTTTTCTGCTCCAGGAGAGATGATGCCTTCAGCCTCTCTTCCCCTCTCATTGATGTAGAGGCTGTTTAAACCCAAAGCATAGGCTTTGGTCCTTGACCAATCAGTGTTCAGAAAAAGCATCTCTTCACCCTGTTTCCATTCGTTGATAAGAGAAAGGTAACCGCTTTCTTTAAGCCATGTATTAAGGTTGAAGGAACGGCGAAACGGAGTGAAACCGTGATCAGACATGACCATAAGTATTGTATTTTTATCCGCTTTTTCCATAGCTTTTGCCAGAATCTTGTCCGATTCTATATAGATGTTTTCGATAGTGTTTCCGTATTTTGAGGCGAGGAGGGGGTCGTATGAAGGATGCTCTTTGTCGATGAGGCGCCAGAACATATGCTGCCTCTGGTCAGTGCTGGAAAGATAGTAAAAGAAAAGGCCTGATTCAAATCTTGCCAGCTCATAGTCAAACATTTCCAGCCTTTCTCTCAAGACAATATCGTCCTGCGCGAGAAATTCACCGTCATCCAGAATGTCGTTATCAAGGGCTGAAGTATCTGCGGGGAGACCTTGCGTGTAAAAAGGCCCGAATTCTTTTTCCAGTTCTTCTGCATAATTTGTTGGCGTAGAAATAGGCAGGGCTGGTTCAGCAGGGTCGATGTTCATGGGCGAGATATAAAGCTTGAATTCAGGCCGGACTTGCCTGAGGTAAAACATACAGATTCCGCTAACGCTCTGTGTGGGAATCATGTTAAAACGGACTTTTTTCCACTCGCTCCATTCTCCTTCTTTCAGGATGAATTCATTGTCCTGGATGGCAATTTTGGCAACCGGATTTACGGGATCGATAAAGACTTTAAAATTAATCGACGATTCAGGCCTGTCCTTTTTAAAAGTGTTAGTCGGCCCAGGAAGTTTTGCTTCAACTCTATTGCCTATGACATAGACCTCATGGATTCTTGCTCCGCCTATATCTTCCATGACTTCTTTAACCTCTGTTGTGTAGTAGTTAAGGATGCCGTAACTTCCAAGAATATCGGGGGTTCCCATGCCGGATAATGTTCGTTGTTTTGTGGGTACCGGAGGATAATTGGAGGGAATTTTAAATACAGTCGCAGGGATATCATAATCTTCAAGAATCTGCCAGAAAGCTCTTCCTTTCCGCAGATTTTTTACATCTCCGCCAGAGAGAGGAAAGACAAGGTTCCCTACGGATATTGTTCTTCTGGCCTCGCTTGTTTCGGATGAGGAAAATATTGCCATATATCTTTCAGGGTCCCTATGGATAAAGTCGAAAATTGCGTGTCCGCCCGGGTCTGTTCCGGTGATAAAATTTGACCAGGCGACAGGGCTCTGGGCTGGTATACTCGATCTGAGAGGCCGGAAACTTCCCTGGCTCTGCAGATGCTGGAAATTAGGAAGTTTTCCCTGATCCATCCAAATCTTAATGAGGCGAGGGTCTAGGCCGTCAAGCCCAAGGATGATGACTTTTTTTGGAGTATCTGTTTTCCCGAAGACTTTTGTTACAAGGTCAGGGCCGTTTCCTGAAGCCAAAAAGGAACTTGTGGCCAAACCCAATTTGAGAAATTCTCTTCGATTTATATGATTCATTTTTTCTTTCCTTTTTGATTCAGAGAGAAGGTTCTCTCATCTATCAACGAACGGCCGTCCATATGAGAGGGCACTTTCAAGCCGAATAGTTCGAGAGCAGTGGGAGCAATGTCTATGATTGCGGGGTTTTCGGTGCTTATTTTGTGATTACAGAGAAGTATGCCTGGGACTATTCGGGGATCGATACAGTGGTCGCCGCTCCATGCTTTTGTATTATCTTCAAAAACTACAGAGTTGACTTTTCCTATCACAGAATCCCAGGAAACCCTGTATCCTTCGTTGTATCCAACTACAAGGTCAGGGCAGTTCTCTTTATAAGGACCATGAGGAAGTTCATCCCGGTTAAAAATTTTATTGATAGCTGTCTTGCCGCTTTTATCATCTTTTATCCCGTTGAGCTTATTGATAAGTTCGTTTTTTAAGCTCTTCGTTTTTTCGCCGGGGTTGACTGTTCCTTTTGCTTCTCTTCCTTTCTGGTTGATATAGATTCCTCCAAGTCCCAAGCCGAAAGCTTTTGTTCTTTCCCAATCCACATCCTTGAACCACTCGTCGCTTTCTTCCTTGCCGTCTTTTAGATTGAGATAGCCATTGAGATACAGCCAGGAGTTGAGATTGAATCCTCGGCTGAACAATTTGAAGCCATGATCGGACATAACAATCAAGAAATTTCTTTTGTCCAATTTTTCCATGACTCTTCCTACTAATTCATCCATCTTTATATAAAGGTCTTTTATTACATCAGAGCTCATTCTTGCTTGTTCGTTTTTCAGGGCAGGGTGGTTTTTGTCAAGATACCGAAAGAACATATGTTGGATGCTGTCTGTTGTTTCAAACCAACTTGTGACTACACCTTTTTTCGTTTTGCTCATAGCGTTAAACAGCATGTCTTCCCATTCTTTGTGGTTGGAATAGGACAGCTCTAGGAAGGCTTTTTCGCTGAGTGCTCCTTCGTTTAGAGCCCAGGTGTCGTTTGCTTCTCCTAGGGTTATAAAACTTCCCAGGAGTTTGGCCAAATAAACCGAATAGATGAAAGGATAAGAAATAGGAAGCGCGGGTTTTTCGGGGTCAATATTCAGAGGGGTAAGATACATTTCGAAATTAGGGTGCATCTGAGAAATATAGAAGCGGCAGATGGCCCTTATTTTCATCCCCAGTCCAGGCCGGAAAGTCAGTTTTGTCCAGGCCGAAAATGTCTGTTTTTTCAGATTGATTTTTTGGCCCGAGACCTCGATAAGGACTTCCTCCTTTTCTTTGTCGAGAATAATGGTCAGAGGAAGACGAAGCTCCTCTTTTGTTTTGAGAAGCGTATTTTCCGGGCCTGATATATAGGTTTCAATTTTATTCTCATTTATGGTTACCGGGATATTTATTCCGCCTTCACGCTTTTTGATTTTTTCTTTATCTGAAGTGTAAAAGAAAAACGTCCCCTGGCTTCCTTTCAGGTCTGGAGCGCACATGCCCGAGAGGAGATGTCCCCGGAATTTTTCTGGGGGGAAGGTAATAGGAATTCTAAGAATTGTACTGAAGATTCCTTCATCTCCTAAAATTTTCCAGAAGGGGATACTCTTTCGCATTCCTTTGATAACTGGTTTTGAGAGAGGGATATTGTATTTTCCAAGAGGAAGGAATCTTTTTGGGTTTCCAATCCGAGCCGAAGACAGATCTGGAAGATAATTTTTAGGATCCCTGCTAAGGAAATCAAAGATATTGTGTTTACATGGATTGCATCCGGTCATGAAGGAGGACCAGGCCACAGGGGATATTGCTGGAATCGTTGTCTCGAGTCTTGTATAGGTTCCTTCTTTTTTTAGCCTTGAAAAATTTGGCAGTTTTCCCTCTGCCATAAATTTTTCGACAAGAGTGGGTTCCATCCCGTCCAAGCCGACAATGACAAGCTTATTGATGAGGCTTTTTTTATAGGCCTTTTGTCCTTTTATGATACGGAGGAGAAAGCGAAAAGGCCATGAGAGAAAAGAAAACACAGCCAGGAAAAAAGTTAAAAACAGGACAAGAAAAGAAGAAAGAAAGGCAAAGCCTGCACCAGGGCCGATATAGGCTTTAAGAGGGAGGAATAGAGCGAAGAAGAGAAGAATAAAAATTCTTGTTTTTTTCTTTTTTCCTTTCATGAGAAGTTATCCATGATGATGGCTGCTAAATCGGATATTGAAAGGTCTTGGCTATATTCTCTGTTTGCCCAAAAGAAGGCATTGTCCCATGTGTGCATTCCCTGGAGGTTTGTGCGGCCAAAGACTTCCTTTTTCTTAACCGACCCTTTCATGTCAAAACCGTGTTCAGATAGTACGATTAAATCTGGGCCGTTCGAAATGAATGGTCCTGAATAAACTTCTTTAGTGTCAAAAACTTTTCGGATAACTTTTTTCCCTTTGTACTCGAGTTTTTCAAGTTTGTTTGTAAGTTCGCTTTTAAAGGCATTCTTCTCGGATTCTTCGACATGCCCCAGAGGAAATTTTTCTTTCAGGTTCAGGTAGATCCGGTTAGGATCCAAGGCGAAGGCTCGAGTTTCAGGAGAGAGTTCGCTGAGGTTTTTTGGGGAATGAGTGTTGAATTCTAGATAGCCTTCTTTCTTAAGCCATGCATTGAGATAGACTTCCTGTTCAATTGCGGTGAAGCCGTGGTCTGAAAGGAGATAAAGCCCTTCATCACTGGCAGTCAATTTTCGAAAAGAAGTAACGATTTCATTTATGACTTGATCGATTTGGCTGTAGTAGTCAAAAAAACTTTGATGGTAGATGTGATTTTCGTCTTCATAAGCATTCCATAAAAAATGTTGAAGCCTGTCCGTGCCTGTTATAACAAATTCAAAATAATCCCAATCTTCTTTCCAGAGAGAATGAAAAGCCCTTTGGCGGCCCTTCAATGTATTGTGCAGTTCCTTCCAGAGAAATTCATGATTTTCTCTTGATCTAAATGTGTCGATATCTATTTGATAGCCCATTTGCTCAAGTGATGATTTAAAAGAAATAGGATAAACAGCTTTTGCCAGATCAATGGCAACAAATCCTGAAATAAGGGTCCCATTTATCTTCCGGGCCGGATAGGTTGAAGGTTGGTTGATAATGATACATTTTTTCTTTTGTTTGCCAAGATTATCCCAAAAGGTCTCTTTTTTTATATCTAGGAAATTCGGAAAACGAAGATCGTAAGAATTTTTTTTAAAGTCTGTAAAGCCGAATACACCGTGGGATCCCGAGTTTGAGCCTGTCATGAAATTTGTCCAGCTTACAGATGATATTTCTGGAAGACTGGCTTTCATCTTATGAAGATGTCCTGAATCAATTAGCTTTCCGAATGAAGGCATGATTCCTTTTTTACAGAGGTTGAGAAGTAGAGGATGAGGAACTCCATCAAGCCCAATAACACAAACTCTTTTCTTCTTTTTTTTCTTAAAAAATCCCATAGTACTCACTGATTACATCAAGACTCACTATTATAGCAGTGAAGATTTGATTGTCAATTCATTACAAATTTTAAGCTAGAAAGGCTAGATACACAATTCAGTTTAGTTTGAATTGATCCTGTTTTTTACGGACTCGACGGACTCAACTTATTTTAAAATAATTCGTGTGTCGACAATAACACATCCTTTTCCTCTTTTATAGACGATTAGCGGATTTATATCCAACTCTTCAATATCTTCGAAATCTATGACGAGCTGGGAGAGCCTTTTTAAACATTCTTCTATAGCTTCAGTGTCGTAGGCTGGTTCTCCTCTAAACCCTTCGAGAATTTTGTGTGTTTTGGTTTTTGAGATCATCAAGGTCGCTGTGAGTTCACGAATAGGAGCAAGCCTGAAAGTTACATCCTCCAATGCTTCTACATAAACTCCTCCAAGACCAAACATCAAAATCGGGCCAAATTGTGGATCTCTGTTCATTCCAAGGATAATCTCTTTCCCTTTAGAGGCCATTTCTTCAACAATTACTCCTGTGATATTTGCATCTGGTTTCTTGGCCCATATATTTTTAATGATTTCGTCATAAGCTCTCCGTACATCACTCTTGTCCTTTAAGTCGAGTTTAACTCCGCCAAAGTCAAATTTATGAAGTACATCAGGTGAGGCAATTTTTAGGACCACTGGAAAACCGATATTTTGTGCTGCTTTCACTGCCTGACTTTCGTTCTCTGCAAGAGAGGATTTGATAACAGGGAAATTATAGGCTTTTAAAACATCGTAGGCTTCTTGTTCCAGGAGAAATAATCGGCCTTCTTTTTTGACGGAATCGATGACTTTACTGGCTTTTTCTCTGTTGACCTTGAATTTTTTTATTCCAGTTTTAGGACGGGTAAGCCACCGGGTAAACTTTGTCATTTCAGAAAGTACTCGTGCTGCAGATTCAGGGAACCTGTAGGCAGGAATTCCGTTCTCTTCAAGAATCTCGATTCCTTTTGAGACATCGTACACTCCTAAAAAACAGCAGAGGATTGGTTTTTTGATTTTTTTTGTAATATTGACAACAGCACTGGCGATTTTTCTTACATCAGTGAAGGCTGTAGGAGTAAGGATGATGATAGAAGAGTGGATGTTTTTCTGCTTCAGGACTTCTCTTAAGGTTGCCTCGTATTGTTCATGTTGAGCTTCTGCGATTAAATCAATAGGATTACTCAAGCTGACTGTTGGAGGGAGAACTTCTCTTAGAGCATTTTTTGTAACCTGCGACAAGGGGGCAATTTTTATTCCGTGACGAATGCAAGAGTCGGTCGCTAATATCCCGGGCCCCCCAGAATTTGTTATGATGGCAACATTTTCCCCTTTTGGGAAGGGCTGACTGGAAAAAGCTTTCACGTAATCAGATATTTCCTCTAGAGTTTCTCCTCTGAGAACACCGCATTGCTCAAAGATAGCATCGTATACTCTGTCCGAACCAGCCAGCGAGCCAGTATGAGAGGATGCTGCTTTTGCTCCAATCATAGTACGTCCAGCTTTAAGGGCTAGGATTGGTTTAGGATTAGTTGGATGGCTTGTAATTTTCCTGGCTATGGACATAAACTCTCTTCCGTTGACGAGATCTTCAAGATACATCAGAATGACATCTGTCTTGGGATCATCTTTTAAATAGAGTAAAAGTTCATTCTCAGTGAGGCCAGCTTTGTTTCCCATGCTGATGAATTTTGAGAAACCGATGTTTGACTCTTTCGCATAATCGAGTACTGCCACACAGAGGGCGCCGCTCTGGGATATAAAGGCAATGTTTCCTTCTTTTGGCATTTGGGTGCCGAAAGTGGCGTTCATAGATACATCAGGAGAAGCGTTTATGACTCCTAAACAGTTAGGCCCAACCAGAGAAATATCATACTTTTGAATGATATCTTTGACTTTCTGTTCGAGTTCTATCCCTTTTCCTCCTATTTCCTTAAATCCGGCTGAAATAGTTATGGCTCCCCTGATTTCCTTCTGCCCACATTCTTCCAGGACACCAGGTGCCAGATGTGAAGGAACGATGATAATAGCAAGGTCCACTTCGTCTGGAATATCCATCACACTAGGGTAGCATTTTATTCCCAGTATTCCCTTGGCTTTTGGGTTAACGGGGTAGACAATTCCCTGGAATCGGCTGTCGATGATATTGGCTAAAAGGGAATACCCAACGCTTCCAGGTTTTCTTGAAACTCCTATGATGGCGATTGATTTTGGGTGGAAAATATTATCGAGTTTACTCATTTTTTTCTTACAGTGATTTGATTGTTTATTCCGCCTCTATTATAAAATAGTCAGATGTTTTGATATTGTATTTGTAAGGATCAAGGGATTTGGTGATTGTCCTCGTGTATTTGTTTGTTTGAGGATCGACTTCCGTTAAACCCACAACTTCTCCATCTTTTTTTTTGCCGTTATTATCCGCGATAATTTTGACTTTAGGCCTGAATACAAAAGCAGGCTCTGGATTTGCTTCGAATACGATACCAATTTCGCCAGTGCTGAGAAGCACAAGCGTACCTATTGGATATGTTCCCATCATACTGACAAATACTTTAAGAATGATCGGGTCAAACTCAATACCGCTTTTTTCAATCATCATGCTTAATGCTTCTTCCTTAGTAAAATCTTTCTTTCGATAGGGTCTTTTTGTTGTTATGGCGTCAAAAACATCAGTAACTTTAACAATCTTGCTGAAGAGATTAATAGATTTTTTCTTCTCATATTTGGGATAACCTGCATGATCTTCACGGGAGTGATGTTCCATGGCCACATTGATAGCTCTCATTGGAAGATAACTTGTTTCTCTGAGTTGAATCAGCTTTTCAGCTCCATAGTGGGGATGTTTTTCAATAATCTTTCTTTCTTCCTTGTCCAGTTTTCCGGGTTTAACCAGTATTTCTTTGGGGATGTCTAATTTTCCAAAATCATGAAAAAAGGCACTGAGGCCTAAATCCACTAACTCGTTTCTATCGAGTCCCAATCTTTTTCCCAGAGAAAGGGATAGGATGCAAACATTGACTGAGTGGTTTAGAGTATACTCATCAAAATTTTTTATGTTTGTTAAACCGTATAGAAAAGATTCATTGTCGACAATATGGTTATATAATGATTGCATCAGCCTTTTTGTGGTGAGCAGCGGGATTTTCTGCTGTTCTTTCTGTTTGTTAAATGATTCTTTCAGGTGAGTAATGCTCAGGAAAAATATTTTTGTGGCATCCTTTTTTTTGTTTTTTAGTTTCTCAAAAGGAGGAATTTTTTCTAAAGTTATATGATTTATACTGTTTTGTTTAAGCTCTGACATGAAGTCTTCAATCGAGCTTTTTGAGTCTTCTCCTTTCTTAGCGAGCAGAATTATGAATTTTGTCAATTCTTCCTTGTCAAAGCCTTGCTGAAAGCTCAGAACTCCTATTTCTCTTTTCCGGAATTCATTGCTTATGAATTTAAAGAGATAATAGTTTGCAAATCCGAATCTGATTTTTACTCCGTTAAAAAACAAAGTACTCAGGCGGAGCATGAAAGAAGCCTCTTTGTCTTCTTCTAAAGCTTTTATTATAAAGCCGAGCAGTACTTCTATTTGTTTCTGAAAGAGGAGGTTATTGGGCTCGTAAATTCTGGCAATTTTAAAAGCCCTGTTGAGTCTGTTAAGAATCTCTGTTGCTGCTTTGATAGTTGTGATTTCTTCTTCTTTGGTCTTTATCTTGTGTTTTTGTGATTCTTCAACTTTGGCCATTTTATTTTTCTTTAACCTGGTTTTTCGATGTTTCTTTCGATGAAATTTTCTTCAGAGAATATCTGCATGCTTGACTTATTTTTTTATTGCGCATATGGACTCCTTCATCGAGAGCTTTGTGGGCTTCAGGAGTCTGCATAACTTCCAGGGCTGAGACAGCACAGAGGCTGGTTTCAATCCTTTTTGGCAGGGAAAATATGGAAATTTTTTTCATGATATTGCGAAGTATGTCACAGGCTTCCTCAGTTTGGCTTCTTCCCAACAATTCCAGCAGAGCCTTTTTTTCCATCCTACGTTTTTTAATGAATTTTTTATTAAGCACTAACTGTTTAATACGATCCAATATGGATGAGTCTCCAGAGGGTTGAAGTTCTTGAGCAGCTAGTATTCTCAATCCTTCATCCTTGTCAGCAAGGAATCCCATGAGAATTGTATTGGCCGCTTTATCTCCAAATTTTCCTAGAGCCTTTACGGCTTCGAATTTAATCGTTTTATTTTTATAGCTGATAAAGTTTGCAAGGTAATGTATGGTTCTTTTATCATTGAATGCGCTAGAGAGTGAAATGATTTCTGTTGCAAGAGAGGGCCTGTTAGCGTGAACAATATCCATAAGGGCTGCTATGTTTTTCTGGCCTACTTCTTTAAAATAATCTAAGGCGTTGATCCGAAAACCAGGGTCTTTGCTGTCTTCGTATAAATCACCGACTAGATGAATGGCCTCTGGTCCGAGGAGTTTGAGGTAGTCAAAGAAAGATTTGAGATCGGAAACCTGACCGCTTTGAGAGACTTTTTTTATGGATGCCAAAGAGTTTGTATTGCTTAAGTCTTTGAGAAAATTTTCAAGAAGGTTTGCTTCTTCATCAAATTGTGGGGGAAGAGATTCTTTAAGTTCAAGAGTAAGGATGAAAAGTTGAAGGGCCCGGGAGAAATCTCCTTTTAGTAAAAGATCCTTTTGGAAGTGGGCTAGGACATTAAGAGTGATATTGAATTGTTCGGGTCTTTCCTCAAGATAGAGCATTTCAATGAGAAGAGAGAGGAGTTCATCTTCAGAGGAGATTTTGCGGTTGGAGCGGATCATGAGTTCTAATGTCTTTGCTTCTTCATCATTGAGCGATGTGCTCTGTACAACAGGGCTGAATTCTTCGCCCTTTTCTATTAGGTCTTCTGGTTTTTTTGCAGTCTTTTCAAAGGTTTCAAGAGAAAGGTCATTCTGGCTGAGAGCGCTCTTATCTTCTGTGGCAAGCTCTATTGTTCCAGTAGTTAAATCATTTTTGTCAAGTTTATATTTAACAGGCTCCATCCCGACGCCGATCTTTGTTTCGAGAAATTCGTCCGGCGCATAATAGCGGATATTGGCAAAATCTCTTTCCCAAAGAGAGATGACGATATCGCTTTCTTCAGGAGGAAGTGTGGATATCATTCTTAGAATTTCTAGAAATTCTTGGAATTCTTCCTTCTTCAAACCTTTATAAAAGAAGAGAATTTGCATCCCGTCCTTAAAGAAAAGAAAGGGAAGGCTTTTACTTATTTGTGATTCTGTATAGACAGTTTTTCCCTGATAAGTAAAGGAAAATTCTTCGATACCGAGTTCTAACTTCCAATTCTCGTCAAGAAATTTGTTCATTTTCTCATAAAGATCGTCTGCGAATTTTTTCACGTTGGCATGTTCTGAAGAAAAAATTTTCATCTGAGTGAATGTGATTGCCATCAAATGAAGGATTTCTTTTATTTTTTCTAATGTTTCTTCATCAGGTTGGATGTCTTCCTGAAATTCTTGATCGATGGGAGATACTGTTTTCTTTGAATCTTCAGTCAACTTTTTCCTCCACCTTTTTTGCTGAAAAGTGTAAAAACCTGAGAGATCTCTAAGATAACATCAGCTTACTTTTATCACACTTGTATATCTTCTTTTACACTTTTTTGTCATGTTTAGTCAAGCTGCAAATGGCTACGCCTCTAGTCAAGAAACTTGTCTATAAGTTCATTCATGTGCTATATTCTTCTTTCGTCGTATTTGATTTTAATAATCTTTATCAAAGGAGGCATGATGAAAGCTAAAGTTTTTTTAGGTTTAATTATTATTATTCTCCTGTGCTCAGGAATTTCTTATGCTCCGAATGAAGCCCGTGTTCTTCGTTTTCCTACTATTTTCAAAGATCAGATTGTGTTTAGCTATGCCGGCGATCTCTATACAGTGGCTTCGGCAGGAGGTGTTGCAAGGAAGTTGACAAGCCATGAAGGTTTTGAAGCTTTTGCCCGCTTTTCAACTGATGGGAAACACATCGCATTTACCGGAGAGTATGATGGAAACCGCGAAGTCTTTTTAATCCCTAAAGAAGGAGGGATACCCAAAAGACTGACTTATACTTCCACTCTTGGCCGGGA
Organism: Candidatus Aminicenantota bacterium; assembly: GCA_030669305.1. Classification (GTDB taxonomy): domain Bacteria; phylum Acidobacteriota; class Aminicenantia; order Aminicenantales; family Aminicenantaceae; genus DAOVDU01. The sequence continues at coordinate 9,725 of DAOVDU010000020.1, read as the reverse complement.
CGATATATCAGACCGGATGGGGCCAAACAATTTGGTTATGGCCTGGAAGCATGATAACAAGCATATTGTGTTCCGCTCCCGTATGCGGGAATGGAACGATTTTAACGGCCAACTTTATCTTGCTTCTGTAGGGGGTGGAATTCCTGAACAACTTCCTTTACCACGGGGAGGATTTTGTTCGTTTTCTCCTGATGATAAAAAATTGGCTTATAACAGGATATTTCGCGAATTTAGAACCTGGAAACGTTACAGAGGGGGGATGGCAGACGATGTCTGGATTTATGACTTTGAGACAAAGAAATTAGAGAACATCACGAATAATCCTGCTCAAGATATTATTCCCATGTGGAGCGGTAACCGGATCTATTTCCTCTCTGATCGTGACGAGAATAAAAAAATGAACCTTTATGTATATAATTTAGAAAGCAGGGAGACAAGGAGTTTAACTAACTTTAAAGAGTTTGATATTAAATTCCCGTCCCTAGGACCAAAGGCTATCGTTTTTGAGAACGGTGGGCATATCTACAGGTTTGATCTAGATCAAGAAGAGGCTGTTAAAGTCCCGGTCATCATTGCCGATGATATGAATTCCGGTCGGAGCAAGATTGTGAAAGTCGACTCCAGGATAACAAACTATGAAATCTCTCCTGATGGCAAACGGGCTTTATTCGGTGCGCGCGGCGATATATTTACTGTGCCTGCCAAATATGGAAATACACGCAGCTTAACGGATACGTCCGGTGTTCACGAGCGGAACTCCAAATGGTCCCCTGATGGCAAATGGATTGCATATATCTCAGATGCCACCGGCGAAGACGAGATCTATATCATGCCCCAGGATGGTTCAGGTGTGCAAAAGCAAATCACAACGGATGCTGACACATACAAATATCAAATATATTGGTCTCCTGATTCCAAAAAAATCCTCTGGAGCGATAAGCTGCTTCGCCTCAATTATATTGACATCGAGACAAAGAAAGTCATCGAGGTTGCAAAGGCAAAAGCCTGGGAAATAACTCAGTATACCTGGTCTCCTGACAGCAAGTGGATAGCTTATGCAAAGCCTGAAGCAGACTCAATGCAGAAAATATATCTTTATGACTGTGTAACAAAAAAGACTCATGAGGTAACAGATGGATGGTACTTTTCCAATTCGCCATGTTTTCACTCAAACGGAGAGTATCTCTTTTTTGTATCAGATAGAGATTTCAATCCTATTTACAGCAGAACAGAATGGAATCATGCCTATCGCTCTATGGCCAGAATCTACCTTGTCACTCTCACTAAAGATGTAAAATCTCCTTTTGAGCCTAAAAGTGATGAGGTAACTTTGAAAAAAGAAGAGGCCAAAAAAGCCAAAGATGATTCAAAAAGCAAAAAAACAGATAACAAGAAGAATGACACTCAGAAAAAAGAAGTCAAGGTAAAAGTTGATCCTGAGGGTCTGAAAGATCGCATCATCGCTTTACCCACAGAAGTTGCAAATTACCGGAATATCGTTTCTGTGGGTGATGTGATCTACTACATGAAAAGAGGGGATAGGGACCGGAAGTCTTTTCTGAAGATGTACGATTTGAAGGAACAGAAGGAGACTGATCTTGGAAATATCAATGGATTTGAGATTTCGTACGATCAAAAGAAAATGCTGGTCTCTCAAGATCGATCATTTGCCATCATCAGCCTTCCCAAAGCATCGATAAAGATAAAGGATAAGCTGGATTTATCTAATATGGAGATAAAGGTCAACCTCAGAGAGGAGTGGGATCAGATTCTTGAAGAATGTTGGCGCCAGATGAAATATTTTTTTTATGCTCCTAACATGCATGGAGTGGACTGGGAGGCTATGAAGCTTCGATACAAACCTCTGGCTAAGGCAGTTATTCACAGGGCGGATCTTACTTATGTCATAGGAGAAATGATCGGGGAACTGAATGTAGGCCACACTTACGTGGGAGGTGGAGACATGCCTCGAGCGAAGCGGATAAATGTAGGGATGCTTGGTGCTATATTTGTGCGCGATCCAAAAACGCAATACTATAAAATTATTGAAATACTCAAAGGCCAGAACTGGAATAGATCTGTTCGTTCACCCCTGACCGAAATCGGGGTGAATGTGAAAGAGGGGGATTTTCTTATTGCCATAAATGGCAAGCCCACAAACAAGATGACTGACATGTATGAAGCCTTGCTGAATAAGGTTGGAAAACAGGTGATACTACGGGTAAACGCAAAGCCTCAAGAGAAGGGAAATAGGAAGGTTATTGTTGTCCCCATCAAAGATGAGCTCTCATTGTATTACTACAATTGGGTGCAGAACAATATTGAGAAAGTCAGTAAAGCCACAAACGGAAAAGTGGGCTATATCCATGTACCGAATATGGGGGTCACTGGTTTAAATGAGTTTGTCAAGCATTTTTATCCTCAACTCCGGAAAAAAGCCCTCATCATAGATGTTCGTGGGAATGGTGGAGGGAGTGTTTCTCCGATGCTTATTGAACGCTTAAGGCGGGAAATAGTAATGGTGGGAATGGCTCGAAATACAATTCCCAGCCCTGACCCTGAAGCAGTAATGATGGGGCCAAAAGTCTGCTTGATAGATGAATTTTCAGCCTCTGACGGTGACATATTCCCTTACCGGTTTAAAAAGTATAAGATGGGGAAATTAATTGGAAAGCGCACCTGGGGTGGCGTCGTGGGAATTCGTGGTCCTTTGCCTCTTATTGACGGCGGTTCTTTAATGAAGCCTGAATTTGCTGTGTATGGTGCAGATGGAAAAGATTGGGTTATTGAAGGCATAGGAGTCGAGCCTGATATTTATGTGGATAATGATCCGGCCAAAGAATATGCCGGAATCGATGAGCAGTTGAATAAAGCCATAGAAGTTATCCTTGAGGAGCTGAAGACGAAAGAGAAAAAGCTGCCAAAAATTCCCCCTTATCCGAAAAAGAAGAAATAGCAACTCTGTGATACAGTAACTCAGATAATACAGATCTTACCCATACAATATGGGATAGAACCCTTAAAATTAGAGGAGTGGGAAATTGAGCCTTTATGATTTGATTATTTCGAGAAGGTCCATACGTCAGTTTAAGCAGGAGCCTGTTTCAAGGGATATCCTGCAAAAATTTATCAATGCTTCAAGATTGGCTCCATCAGCAGCTAACCGGCAGCCTTTAGAATTTGTTGTTGTGGATGAAGAAAAAATCAGGAAGGAAGTTTTTACATGCTTGAAATGGGCAGCATACATTGCTCCTGAAGGCAATCCAAAACCCGGGCACGAGCCTGTGGCTTATATTGTTGTCCTTGTGAATTCCGAAATAAGAGAAAAGGGTTTTGAATGGGATGTTGGTGCTGCTATTGAGAATATGATCCTTGCTGCCTTGGAGAAAGGTATTGGAAGCTGTTGGCTTCTCTCTGTTGATAGAGAAAAGCTGAGGGAAATACTGAATATCCCTGAGAATTATAAAATCGACTCGGTCTTGGCTCTAGGTTACCCGGATGAAAATCCTGTTATAGAAGATATGAAAGATTCTATTAAATACTGGAAAGACCAGGCCAGACAGCTCCATGTCCCCAAGAGAAAATTAGAAGATGTGATCCATTTCAATAAATTTTAATTTTGCTCACAGGTTTCCAGAACCTACTAGTTTATTAATATTAAGATTTTTTATTTTTTCCAGTCTATCATGGATATTCATTTTTTTTCCGTTATCATCGACTACACAAACTCCTCCACTCATTATTGTTGTTGTCCAGTTTACAGCATTTGAAAATTCTTCTCTTCCTTCCCACAAATAAGGAACAGGGAAGTAGCCTTTCTTAAAGACATCATATAGACCTTCACTTGTGTATAGATTTTTTACATTCTTTTCCATATCTTTGATCAATATATTCGCTTCTTCCCACAACTCGTTAGACATTGCCACAATCTCCTTGTTTTGTATTATGTCATAAACAGAATTCTTTTTTCGAAATTCAGGATAGTACTTCAACGCAGCTTTGGTTATTTGGATACTCTCGTTAATAACGTCAGGATTGGCCAGAAATAAAGCTTCGGAATAACTGACTACATGAATAATTTCTGGGCTATTGTTTCTCTCGGGTTCCACATCCGTCATTAAAGCAGTAACTGCAGCAAGTTGCATCTTGGCTTTATCTAAATCTGGAGAAAAAAAGTCTAATCCAGCTCTTGGTTGATATATAACTCTGAAATTCCTGTCTTCCAGAGTTTTAATTAACCTCAACAATACACGTGATTTTGCGAGATCCTTCACACCCCATGTTGATTTAGGAGTATTAAGCATGTTTTGCAATACTAAATATTCTATACCGATAAGTTTTGCCGTTTTAGCTGCCAAATATGCAGAGACAATATAGGTGACATCATCACTGCCTCTAAAAGCAAAATGATGTGAAATGTTGGGCTCATAGGGTTTGCCAGTCTTGGCAATGTATTTCAGAGTTTCAACATGTTCAGATAAGCTCTGCCGTACACTTAAAGGGCCTCTTCCGTCAATTTTATTAAACCACCATAGAGACAAAGCATGCCATGCCTGGTTTATATTTTCCTCGAGAATACTTGCGATATAGGCAACATTTTTTGTGCCGGAATATGCTCTTACCAGCATGGGAGAAGCGTCTTCGCGTATAGCCTTGAGTTCAAATTCGTTATTAAAAGGAACGCCTCCCCCGTTAGGAAAATCACCCCAGTCTTCCCCAAATTTTGATTGACTTAACTGAGATGATCCAACAGATACAATATCTAAAAAATGACTCTTTGACAATTTTTTCAACCATTCAGAAAACAAGGCCAATGCTTTTTCGCGGTCTTTTAAATAGGGACCCACGTGAACCCTGGTCAAAGGTAATTGATGTAGTTTTCTGGCATAGGATAATCGTTCTATTAAATGATCTTTTGAAGTGCCATAATTTTCATAGTTATACTGTTTGAATGGATAGATGTGGGACTGTTTTTCTTCATTGATTAATTTCTTACCAAAAAAGAGGCGTAATTCATCATAAATCGACTTTTCTCGAATTGATTTTGGGATTAGGGCATCAGAAACACCTAGTTTTTGCAATGTTTCAACCGGGCTTTCATCCCCTTTGAATGTTTCAAATTTTCTGCCAAATTCTTTCTCAATTAGCTTACATGATTCTGGTAAACCAGCGAAATAGATTTTACTGACACAACCATTTTTCTTGAAAGAAAGAAGTTCATCGTTTTCGATTTTATAGATAAGCCGGCTAAAAGATTCTAATGCTTGCTTGGGATCGAGTCGGTAACTGAAGCCAATGTGTGTGATTTTATTACTGATAATCCATTTTTTTAAAATTTCAAAAAAATGAATATTTGATATTTTGTCTATGGCATCAGAAATTGTTGCATCAGCAGTAAAGACTTCGAAGCCACATTCTTCAAGGAGGTGTGAAACACTGCTTAGTCCAAGAGTATGTGCATCCAGGGCTGATTTTACCAAACCGTATCTAACTTGATAAACTTTCATTTTTTTTGGCCTTAATCACCTGTATCTCAGTTGCTTATATATTTTAATTTATTCTCCGGCAATTGTAAGCTCCTGAATTTTTATCGTTGGACCAGAAACAGAGCTTCTAAATTCAAGATCATTTCCAACCATTTCTATGTGATTCAGGATATTTTGGAGGTTACCAGCGATTGTAATTTCTGATACGGGATAGGCGATTTCTCCTTTTTCGATCCATAAGCCGAATGCTCCTCGGGATATATCTCCTGTTACAGGATTAAGACCATGGCCGATGGTTCTTGTAAGAATTAAGCCTTTATCCAGGGAAGAGATGATTTCTTCAGGGCTCATTTTTCCGGCTTGTAGGTAAAAGTTATTCGGTCCAACACCTGTGCCATAAGCGTTTCCAGTCGATTTGAGCTTGAGTTTCCTTGCCGCATAGGTATTGCACAGATAGTTTTTGAGTGTTCCTTTTTCTACGACAGGGATTTTTTGTATGGGAACTCCCTCTGAATCAAAAGGTCTCGTTCCAAGCTTTCCCGGGATAAGGCCGTCATCGTAAACTGTAATCCTTTTGTTTCCGATTTTTTCTCCAAGTTTATCTACAAGAAAAGATGCTTTCTGGTATATAGAAACTCCGGACACACAGGCAAAAAGGAGGCCTAGAAGCCAAGATGTCATCATTGGTTCAAAAATAACAGGGGCTTTTTGGGTTTTTATTTTTCTTGGATTTAGCTGGCGAACAGTTCTTGCTACGGCTTTTTTTGCAATTTCTTCGGGTGGTTCTAATTCTTTGAGATGTCTCTTTGAGGAGGACCAAAAGTCTTCAACTTTGTAGTCGGTATCACCTGCCTGAAGGCCTAGGCTTAGGCTGTAGAATGTCTCCTCGTATTCCTGGATAAAGCCATTAGAATTAGCCAGAATTGATTTGATTTCTCGGGTTTCAAAGCTCGATCCATGGGAATTTGTGATTCTTTTGTCCTTAAGGGCTATCTTCTCTGTCTCTATGGCCAGAGATATCTTTGTTTTAGAATTCAGCTTTCGAATTTCCGAGTCGAAAAGCTTTAAAGAAGTGAAATCAAATTTGTTATCCGAAAAAGGTGGAAGTCCTGCGAATTCGTCAGGGTTGGCTAAGTCTGCACGTTTGATGGCGTTTTTAACAAGATTTTGGAGAGTATCTTCAGATAAGTCCGATGAACTTGCATAAGCGGTTTTTTTCCCCTTGATAATCCTAAGGCCTAAATACCTTGACCCGGCCTCGACAAGGCTTTCGATTTTCCCAAGTCTCACATCCACGCTGAATTCGCTGTCGTCTATGATGGAAACTTCTACTTCATCCGAGCCGTTTACTCTTCCATAAGAGACAAGACTTTCTGCTAAACCTATTAATTCACCCGATTCTCTTTTCTCTGTCACTCCATCCCTCCAACTGTCATTCTGGAGATCTTGATTGTCGGGCAGCCGTCTGTCACCGGAACTTCCTGGCCTTCTTTACTGCATGTTCCTGTTTGAAGGCCAAATACAAGGTCAGAGCCAATCATCTCAATTTTATTGAGGATGTCGACGTTGGTTCCTATTAAAGTTGCCTGCTTGACCGGAACAGTTAATTTTCCGTCTTCTATGAGAAAGCCAGAGCTCACGGAAAAAGTGAATTTTCCAGAGTCTTCCACTTGACCGCCCTGGAATTTATGGGCATAAAATCCTTTCTTTACTGATTTTATTATTTCCTCAGGGGCATATTCACCTTTGTCGAGATAGGTATTGCTCATCCTGGGAATTGGCATGCAGGTGTAGTCCTGCCTTCGTCCATGTCCTGTAAGAGGCTTTTTCATCAATTTTGCCGATAGCCGGTCCTGTAGCAGGCCTGTCAACTTTCCTTTCAGAATAAGAGGGGTCTTTTTCGGGACTGTGCCTTCGTCATCTGTGTTGTAAGAGCCCCGGAAGTGAGGAATCGTAGGGTCATCATAAATATTCACCTGGTCATTTCCTACTTTTTCCCCCATTTTGTTCCAGAATATGGATGTTTTTTTGCGAATAAAGTCTGCCTCGAGAAGGTGGCCAACAGCTTCATGAATCAAAACACCGCTGTAGCCAGGGGCAAGAACAATAGGTAATTCCCCGGCCGGAGACAGGACAGCTTCCAGAAGATTAAGAGCCTCCCTTGCTGCATCTCTTCCTATTTCTTCTGGCTTGAGCTCGCTTTGGAAATATTCCAGGCCTACTCTTCCGCCTCCCCCTGAAAAGCCAGCCTCCCTTTTTTGTGATTTTTCGGCGATACACAAGCAAACCAGTTTGATGAGTGGTCGGATATCAGAAACCATAAATCCCTCTGAATTGACAACAGTGACGTACTGAATTTGATCGATGAATGAAACCTTCACCTTTTTAATCTTTTGATCAAAATTCTGAGCTGTTTGATAGGCTTTTTGAACAAGAAGAATTTTTTTCTCCAAAGATTCTTTATGAGCAGGATTCAGAACTGGATAGAAGTTATGTTTAATCGGAAAAGAGTTGAGAAAGGAAGAATTTTTTTGTAACTTTCCAGATGCAATAGAGGCTGCTGTTAATGCAACCTTTTTGATTTTTTCTAAAGAGAGGTCGTTTGTGTATCCATATCCAGTTTTTTCTCCGGATATTACTCTTATGCCTAATCCTAGACTGATGCTTTCTGCTGTTTCTTTTAAGATGTCTTCTTCCATGTTGATAGAATTGTACATTTTATACTCAAGGAATATTTCCGAAAAATCGCCTCCGCTCGAAAGAGCGATATTCAAGATTTTTTGGAGGTTTTCAAGGGGAATTGCGATTCTTTCTTTTATATTTGCATTATATAGCATTGGAAGCAAGTCTAAAAACTGTCAATTTAAAATTCTCCGGATACGGCCAATAAGCGAATGTCTTTGATAGACATTCCTTTGAGTCCCAATTTTTCGACAGTCCTTCCTTCTACCCAAAAGTCTTTTTCACGCATTATCGAGGCAAGATGGATAATAAATCTTATTGTAGGAGTTTGCACTTTAAGCATTTCTCCAATAGATGCAAGAGGAACAAGGCTCATCGGAACATCCTCGTCGATATACCGATGGTGAAGTCGGTCTGGAGCCTTTATTCCAAGGTAGCCCGGATTATCTTGGATGGCTTCATAAAGATCTTTTCCTGTAGCATTATAGGCTGTATAGAGCCAGTTTTTGGCACTCATGGCTTTTATGCCCAAAGAAGCTGCGACTTCCAGTCTTTCTCTATCCACGGCTTCTAAGACTTTAGCTACAGATTTACTGGCTCCTTGAATGTAGTATTCAAAGTCACCGTGTGTCTCTTCGATCCAGGCTGCGTTAAGGACAGTGAGGGCAGGATGAAAAATTGCTCCAATGTTATCAAAGCTTGTTTTGAAGATATTGTCCCCAGGAACAAATTGTGGGAAGGCACGATTGATGACTTTTAGAACGCCTGGGATCCAGTAGGCAGGAAGAGTGGCCAAAGGGACTGAATTTTTTACAGAGAAAATCTTGGCATGAGCGGGGCCCATGGCTCTTGAAGCGTAGAGAAATGTCTGGGCTTCTGCGAGGAAGGGAAATTCTCTAACTCCATATTCTTTGAGAACGTGAAAAAATTCCAAAGCTCCTCCAGTACGGCCGGGATTGAGAATGACAATCTGATTTTCCTTAAGATACGGTGCGCAAATCTGAGCAATGTAGCGATGACCATTGGCTGGGACAACAACCATGAGGATATCCACATCTTCCAGGCATTCATTTATGTTGTTTGAAGCTAATTCTACACTGCCGAACCCTTGGATTTCTCCTTCTATCTTGATGCCCTTTCTGTGGCTAATAGAAAGGATTTTCCTTCGACTTCGGTTATATAGGTTGACCTTAAACCCCATAATCCCCAGGTGGCCTGCCATGGCTGAGCCTCCATGCCCAGCCCCAAGAACGCAGAACTTCAAGTCTTTAACGTCCTTTTCAATGAGATCTTTAATATATTGCTTCCTTCTTGAATGAGCTCCCTTTATTAGTTTTTTTATCATTTTATTATCCTATAGGTGTATCTTATTTTGCTAAACATTACTCAGATTTTAAAGCATTAATTCTTTACTGGGTAATAAAATCCCAGTCTCGATCTTAACGCTGGTAACCTTTTTTTTGGAGAATGACTATATTCTAATAAATAAAAATATAAAACGCAAATATTTATCTTGTTGAATTTCGAAGTAAATCTTCAATGGTCACTGTAGCTATT
>DAOVDU010000030.1 GCA_030669305.1 Candidatus Aminicenantota bacterium | reverse complement strand
CGAAGAAGCGATTACGGTGGTTTGATTGAGGAAAATTATGAGGGATTTGTGGCGAGCACTAAAATGAAATTCCTTCTATTCGGAAGCCGTTCCGTAATCTATACTTGGAGTATCAATGGCTATTCCTGTAATATTTCTCTCTTTTGTAAGGAATTCAACCGATTCAGGGGAGAAACCAGAGAAGCTCAGTTCAGAAAGGGCCTCTTCGCCTTTTCTGTCTGTTCCCAGAACTTTTTTCTTATCAGGGTAATATCTGGTATCTATTCCAGTGTACATGATTATCCATCCTCCAATTCCATCAACTCTTTATATCCATAATAAACAAAAGTTATTATTTCTTCTGAATATTTTTTCATTCTTTCATAGGAGATATTATGCATTATGATTTCATTGATTATATTTGCATAAAAAGAACTGACATTATGGATAAAAAATCGGGATACGTTTGTATTCATTCCAGTATGAGTTTTGCTTAGAAATTTCAAATGCTTCATATTAATCTCTGTATATTTTTCAATGACCTCATCTTTAAAATCTTGAATACTTGAACCATGGGATTTAAAGAGAATTAAATCTAGATCCTCTCTGTTTTTATGCACAAATTGCATTAGGAAATCAAATTGTTTCTTACTAAATTCAAAACTCCAAAAGTCCTTCTCTTCCTTTACTTTAAAATTTTCAAGGATTTTTAATGTCTCGTTAATTTTGGAAATCGTTGGCTTTAAAATTTCAGCAAAAAGACTGTCTTTTTTTTCAAAGTAATTATAGATATTGCTTGTTGTAATATTTGACTTTTTGGCAATAGTCCTCATAGAAGTTTCAATAAATCCATTTTGAATAAATTTTTTCCTGGCAACATCAAGGATTCTTTTTCTTATTTCTTCTTTTTTAACCTGCATCACTCAATAATGCTTAATAAAGAACATTGTTCTTAATTATATTATTGTTCTTTATTTAGTTTGTCAAAGAAAAATTTTTATAGGGAATTCGATGTTAATTTTTGTCCTAGAGATAATCTCTGACCAGATTTTTTATAAAATCTGATTTTTCTTCTGCTTCTGGATTCTTGCTATTTATTATAAGACAATCATCTAAATAATATCCTGCTTTTTTCATTGCGATCCAGCCACATAATATAGCAAAAGGGGAATCGCCATTGATGTTTGATTTTACAATGTCTGAGTTTTTGAATTTTTGATAGATTAATTCTTGTCTACCGATATACCATAAAAAATGCCCATTTTCATGTCCCGCAGTATAAATCTTGCTTGAATCATTTAAATTCTCTTTTATCAAAATAATATATCCAAACGCTTTTTCTTCTGCACATTTAGCAGTGATTTCACCACACCACCCACACGGATCAATAATGTCAGGGAGATGAATTAGTAGCCTGAATTCTCTTATTATTTCATTTATCCTTTCTAATATATCTACAACATTTTCTTCCTTTTTGTAGAATTGATTTTTTTTAAGTGCCACTTCAACACCTAACTCTGGAATTTTTAAATTTTCTGTAATAAAACCCTTGCTAGTAAAATAATTTTCCAATATTTTTTTCGGTGCAAATTCCTGAATATGAGAATCTATAGTATGGCTATAAAATTCAGGACTCTGATAGGGAATGCCTCCGACTGAATTAATTTGTAAGAAGAGTGCCCCCACCATGGCTCCTTTTAAAATTTTTTTCATTTCTATCCCTATTATTCTACAGAGAACAAAGAGAGTATACTCTCTCTGTGTCCTCTTCATTTTTTGTTTTTTCTAAAACCTCACCCTTATCCCACCGTAAATATATATGCCAGTTGTAGGGGCGTAAATATAGGCAGCTGTGTCCTCTTGTTCAGCATTATATAAGGGGGACTGTATCTTGTTGAATATATTATCAACACTTAAGAAGATAGAGTACTTACCGTTCCAAAGGTCCTTAGTAATCTTAGCATCCCAAACAGAATAAGAGTCAACATGGTCTATATGGTATTCTAGCTCATCTTGTCCCTCGATAATCATCTCTCTCTCAACATATTGCCTTCCAATAAAGCGCCCTCCAAAATAAAACCTGATCCTAGACTTCCGTTCATAGTATTCTAGACCTAAGCGAGCTGTTATGTCAGGAACACGCATGATATGATCGCTGTATTCGTATTCAGGATCGAGTTTCTCTTTGAACATGGCATCAGTATAAGAAAATGAACCTGATAAATCCAGAGAAGGTCTCAGTAACATAATTCTCACACTTGTCTCAATGCCCTGGGTATAAGCATCACCTGCGTTATCATAAAATCCAATATTTTCTTCTTCATCATAGTCAAGAGCAATTTTTTTCTGAATATCTGTGCGAAATGCGTTAGCGTCTAACCTGAGTCGACCACTGCTGTAGGACCAACTGAGATTGTAGCTCAAGGCTCTTTCAGGTTCAATGTCCGGGCTTACCACAATCAAAGGTGCAGCTGAACATAAATGTAAATCTTCGGCAAAAAGGTATGGGACTTTAAACCCCGCGCCAACACTTCCTCTTATGCTCATATTTGAGGTTATGTCCCATTTTGCGGCAAATCTAGGACTGAAGGAGGAGTCTTCTGAGAGACTGCTTTTTACATGATCGTATCGTAATCCGAAGATTAAATTCAGATTCTCCCAAAGATTGAGTTCGTCTTGAATAAAGACTCCCAGAGTATCAGAAGTTGCCTCCGGGCTGTCTGTCCAGTTAATTCTCTGGTCGAGTGCTTCATCTCTATAGTTTAAACCAGCAGTGATAACATGTTTTTTGAAAGGATGCGAATAAACACTATCAAATAGAAATATATCCTCTTCAGAATGGAAAGGTCTTTCTCCATTAGTGGCGTCTCGTTCATGACCGGTAACAATCGCGTTTAAGGTAAGAACATTACCTGCAGAGAACATCCCCTTGTATCCAACACCAAATTCCCTTCTGTTTGTCGTTATATGCTCAGCATCCGGGTCCAAGGCATCATCAATCCCGCGGGTATATCCAATGATTTTACCAAAGTCGTCTTCGATAGGATTACCCCCAGGGATGTATCCTCCTCTCCTGAATGCATGGAGAGATCTTCCAAGTAGAGTGATCCGATGTTTGTCTTCCGCAAAATAAAAGTGTGTCTTGAGAGAAAGAAAATTATTATCTTGTTCTATCTTATCTGTGTAATTATCGGGTTCCCCTAATGGACCAGTTTCGTCCGCATAATCGTTCTCATGTTTCTGAGCGGTAAGGATTGCAGCAATATTTCCCTTACGTAAAGAAAAGCTTGAGCCTATATCATAAGTACCATATTTTCCATAAGTAGAGACAGCACTAAATTCGGGTTTATCTCTGGCGGGTTCCTTTGTAATGACATTTATTACACCACCAATAGCAGAACTACCGTATAAGGCAGAGCTGGCGCCTTTGACTACCTCGATCCGCTCAATATTCTCAGGCAGTATCTGGCGAAGTCCATAGACACTGGCAAGAGTGCTGAAAATAGGCTGTCCGTCAAAAAGGATCCCGCAATATCCGGACTCAAGACCCTGCATCCTTACACTTGAAAAGTTACAATTGGTGCACGAGTTCTCTACCCAGACGCCGGGAATAAATCTTTTTTCAAGGAGCTCATACATGTTCTTTACTCCGCTTTCGATAATCTTTCTAGCAGGTATCACCTCAGTTCTAATAGGAACCTTCAAGATAGGGACATCAGTTCTGGTAGCTGTAACCACGATCTCTTGACTCAATTCCTTCATTAATATCACATCAAAAGTTAAGCTCTTCTCCTTAAGCTCAAAAGCCTCAGAGGAGTAGCGCATATATCCTTCTTTATGAACCTCTATATGGTATTTCCCCGGAGGCATTTTAATCTCAAAGCAACCCGAATCATCTGTTTCTACTGATTTTCCTGTTTCTGGAATTAAGACAATGGCTTCTGATACTGGAGAGTTTTCCCAATCAACCACTTTTCCTTTTATGATGAAAAGGGACTGGCCCAGAATAAATTGATTAAGAAATAAACTTAATGTAAAGATTCCAAAAATAACGATGATTTTTTTCATTTTTTCCTCCTGAAATTTATTTGTTGTTAAAGACTAGTCTTTGGGCGCTGACCTGCCTAATACAGTAAGACTAGACTTAATCAGCTAGATGAGGAAGTTAAATTTGAGGAGGGGAGCGAGAGGAGGTGTCAATAAAAAATATTTGGTTGCTATGAAAATATTCAAATATTTTTAATCTGTTCAGAAGAAGGAGCTGCGGGAGGTGGAAAAAGTTAATCTGGCTGGTGGTGAAGGAAGAATTCAAGAAGTTACAGGCCGGACAATTATCGTTTTCTGTAAGAGTTTCTTCAGTGTGTAAAAAGTTTATGAAAAGTGTTACAGCCAGAAAAGTAAAGAGGAAGATTATGTTGTAGTATTTCCTATGCTTCTTAAACATATAATCCCTACTGCAATAATATACAAAAAAAAGGATAAAAAAGTCAAACTCCACATAATTTTCTATTCCTAAAAATGAATCTTGAATCCTCCGTAGGTAGAGAAACCAGGGGTTCCATATCCTTTAATCATTTCGTATTCTTCATTGAGAATATTATCGAGGCGGATGAAGATTTGAACATTCTGGAGTAAATCATAGGAGCAAGTAGCATTGAGTAAGGTATAAGATGGCATTATGACCCTTGTGGAAGTCCAGCCGAGAAACTCCATGTCATCTCTTTCGCCGATGTAGATAATGGAGAGATTAATGTTAGCTTTTTTTGTGAATCGATAGTTGATGTTTAAAGAAAATTTATCCTTTGGCCTTCTTAAAAGAAAGATGTTCTCATCTTTATCTTTGGCCTCGGTTCTTGTGTAGGTTGTATGAATGAGTAAATTATCCATGAGTTGAGCTTTGATGAGAAGTTCTGTTCCTTTAGATTCAGCTTTCCCGATATTTTTGTATCCTTGGGAAAAATCAAATTGAATGAGATTTTTATAAATATTGGAAAAGTATCTTGCACCGAATAGAATTTTTCCTTCCATAATTTGCTGTTCGATCCCCAAATCCCAGCCTGTGGATTTTTCTGGCTCTAAATCTTCATTTCCGATAGGCCCCCAGAATGTTCCCGGTGCATAAATCTGATAGAGCGAAGGAGACTTGAATCCTGTTCCATAAGTTGCGTTAATTTTTGTTCCTGTTTTTTCTATGAAATATGTGGAAGCAAGACGGAATGTTGTTGATTTTCCGAACTGGCTGTGGTCATCGAGGCGAATACCTGCAGTTGCAAAAAATCGTGGAGCAATCCTGATTTGATCTTGGAGATAAATCCCAAGTGTGTGAGCTTTTTGCATTGGAAAAATACTGGAATAGGGTCCCCAGAATCCATCTGAATAATACTCTGATTCTCCTTGTTCTTGTTGATAATCAAGGCCAAAAATTAATGTGTTGGTTTCGTGTAAAAATACATTGTGCTGCCAGTCAATTTTAAAAAGTTTGCTTTTGAAATGGGCATCTTCTGTATCGAAAGGATGGAGGGAGTCGGTTCGGTTTTCATGCTGACGGTCGTATAGAACCAGAGAAAAACTTAGTATTTGCTCCCAGCGGTTTTTCAACAGAAGAGAACGAGCCTTGCCTTTAAGAAAAAAGGCATCATATTCCTGGACATTATTCGGGTCGTCTCCGTATGCTCCTCCGAAATTGTCGATATCGGTCTTTGTGTTGATCGTTCGTATGGTAAAATCGAAGTCTAGATTATCTAAAGGACGAAAACCGAATCTTGCCGAGAGGGCAAGATTTTGATAGCCATCCGCTTCCTTGTTTCCTTCGTAAGAAGCGCTTGCAGAAGAAAAACCATCAGTCCGGAGAGAAGATGTCCCAAGGGAAAAATGGAACCTTTCTGTACTGCCGCTTATTTCTGCATTTGTAGCGAAAGTCCTATATGACCCTCCATGAGTCGTAAGATGGAATCTTGGTTTTCCCAGTCCTTTTTTAGTAATGATGTTGATGACTCCGCCAAGAGCATCAGAGCCGTAAAGTGTACTCTGCGGGCCACTGAGAATTTCGATACGCTCAATATTCATAATAGAGAGATGTGCAAAATCGTAAGAACGGGAAGGGGAAATAGGGTCATTAAGTTCGACTCCATCCATCATCACCAGGGTATGTTCTGAATTTGCTCCTCGAAGAAAGATAGAGGCAGCACTTCCGGTTGCTCCATTCTGTATGATGAATACTCCCAAAACTTCCTGCAGGACTTCAAGCACAGTGGTTTTTTTTAACCGCTCTATATCTTCTTTGGTGATTACTGTGATAGAGCTTGCGATTTCTTTAGATGGAGTCTCGAGACGAGTCGCAGTGACAACAATCTCATATTGTTGAGGAGAAGTCTGCTTTTGTTTTTTTTCATTTTCTTGGGATAGGACATTAAGAGAGAGAAAAGTTGCAGCAAGGACATAACAAAAGATTTTTTTAACCATAATCTTTGCCTCCAAAATTTTTTGCCCCCGCTTGATACAATTTTCAAGTGAAAAATATGCAAAAAAAATCAACCCTACCTTCCACCCGAAGATGGGCTTAAGAGGTTTAAGGAAGGTTTCCTGACTCTCGGGTCGTCCTCCTTCCAGGCCTTCCCATCCTCTCTAGCGAGGACAGTGGCGATTTCTGAAATTCGTTCCCGATTACAGTAGCGGGGGCTGTGTCCGCCTCTCACGGACTTCCCTTGCTCTTAAACCTGAAATTTAAATTGTCAAAGAAAACATGAGTATAACATGTTCTTTTTGTTCTGTAAAGAAATTAATCTAATAGTCGGTTAATCTGTTAAATTGAATAACGGACGCAACGGTCTAAACTGATGTAACTGATATTAGACAAATATGCTGGGTTTTTCTAAAATAAAAAAGACAGATATCTGAACCAAGGAAAATAAGAATGATTGGTATTATGTCAGATTCTCATGATAATTTAGATGCTATTAAACAGGCTGTTCGCCTTTTTAAAGAAATAAAGTGTGACTTTATCATCCATGCAGGTGATTTTGTCGCTCCTTTTGCTGCTAAGGAATTAGAAGGCCTTTCTTGCCAGGTGAAAGCTGTTTTTGGAAACTGTGATGGAGAAAAAAACTCTTCTCATCAATCCAGGAGAGACAGGAGGATGGGTTTCAGGAAAAAGCACAATAGCTTTACTAGACCCAAAGACTTTAAAAGCTGAAATTATTACATTATAAAAAAGTTAATCTGTTAGTCTGTTTAGACAAACCAGATAAACCAGATAAACCGAACAGACGGAATAGACGAATATAATGCCTCGAAGAATAGATAGACGACAAAAACCTGCCTGGCAGAAGATTCGCAGGCCTTTTCCTCCTCCTTCAAAACAACGAACAATTAAAGGCAGGAAGAAAACTCTAGAAAGAACCAAGCAAAGACCGAAATCTTAAATTATTAGAGTAAAAAGTAAGGAGTTAGGAGTGAGGGGCAAGAAGAAACTGTTATACTGTCATATTGACAAAACTGTCCCAATTTATTAAGGAAGCATCTCCAATTTCGTGAAGCTCAGACAGGTGAGTTCAAAAACATGCGACTTTTGCTGGATCAAATCATGTTCTTCCATAATGAAAACCAGACAAACCAGATAAACCAGACAAACCGAATAGACGGAACAGACGGAATAGACTGAAACATATTGACACTAATAGAGTAAATCATTAGTATATATAGGGTTGAGACGAAAACAGGCGCGTAGCTCAGTGGAAGAGTGCTTCCTTGACGCGGAAGAAGTCGAGGGTTCGATCCCCTCCGCGCCTACCACTTAAAGGAGTTGTTATTCAAGAAGTAGTGCTGAAAAGTATAAATGTTATGCCTACCCGATTGAATGCATATAAATATTAATGGCTGAGTTAGTTAAGATAAAAATTGAGGAGTCTACTTTTTCAATCAAGAAAAAAACTTCTCTTTCGGATTTCTTGTCCGGTCAAAAACTGACCAAGAAACCATTTTTGGTTAAAGTTAATGGAGAAGTTGTGGATTTAGATTTCCCTCTGGAAAAAGATATGGAGATTAAATTGATTTACACTGATTCTGATGAAGCCCTGGAAGTCTTGCGGCATAGTGCTTCTCATCTTCTGGCTCATGCTGTTTTAGAACTTTTTCCTGGAACTAAAACAGGGATTGGACCCGCTGTTGAGAATGGATTTTATTATGATTTTTTAAGAGATAGGCCATTTACTCTGGAGGATTTATCTGCTATAGAAAATAAAATGCTGGAACTTGCCCAAAGCGATATTCCCATTCAGAAGATTTCCTTTCCTAAGGAGGAAGCGCTGCGCTTTTTCCGAGAATCAGGACAGGAGCTAAAGGTTCAACTTATTCAAGAGAAAGCTGGAAATGAAGTGACTTGCTACAAGCAAAAGAGTTTTATTGATTTCTGCCTTGGCCCTCATGTTCCATCTACCGGATACATCAAGTTTTTCAAAGTTCTGTCAGTTTCTGGAGCATACTGGAAAGGAGAAGAGGAAGGGAAGCAGCTTCAGAGAATCTATGGGACTGCATTTTTTAAAAAGGAAGAGCTGGAAGACTACCTTTCTCAGCTGGAAGAGGCAAAAAAGCGAGACCACAGGAAACTCGGCCCTGAGCTCGACCTCTTTAGTTTTAACGAGAGCCTCGGAGGAGGATTAATCCTTTGGCACCCTAAGGGGGCAGCTGTAAGGCGTGCCATCGAGAATTATTGGCATGAGGAACATTTCAGGGATGGCTATGACTTCATCTATTCTCCGCATATAGCCAAACTTGATGTCTGGCGGAGAAGTGGACATACTGAATTTTATGATGCGATGTACCCTCCCCTCTTGAGTGAAGGGGTTGAGTATGAGCTTAAACCCATGAATTGCCCTTTCCATATCATGGTGTTCAATTCCAGGCAGAGAAGCTATCGTGACCTGCCTTTACGCTGGGCAGAACTTGGTACTGTTTATCGGTATGAAAGAAGTGGAGTCCTTCACGGGCTCCTACGAGTGAGAGGGTTTACCCAGGATGATGCTCATATTTTCTGCCGGGCCGATCAGCTTGAAGGAGAAATTAAGAAAGTTATTTCTTTGGCTTTAAGAATTTTGAAGACATTCGGGTTTAGTGAATATGACATTTTTCTTTCCACCCGCCCAGAGAAATGTGTGGGTAAGTTTGAAGACTGGGAGAGAGCCACTCAAGCCCTTGACAAAGCTTTGCGGGATGAGAAGCTCAATTTCCAGGTGGATGAAGGAGAGGGAGTTTTTTATGGACCCAAGATAGATATAAAAATTAAAGATGTTTTGCAGCGTTCTTGGCAATGTACTACCATTCAGCTAGATTTTAATCTGCCCGAAAGGTTCGAGATGTCCTATGTTGGTGAAGACAATAAATTCCACATGCCTTTTCTTATTCATAGGGCTTTGTTGGGCTCGCTTGAAAGATTTTTCGGCATTTTGATCGAACATTATAATGGAAATTTTCCTCTTTGGCTTGCACCTGTTCAGGTTATTATTGTCCCAGTTGCAGACAGACATAATGCTTATGCCGAAGCATTAGATGACACATTTAAAGAGAATGGATTAAGATCTTCTGTTAACCTCCGCCGAGAAAAAGTCGGCTATAAAATAAGGGAGGCTGAGACCCATAAGATTCCCCTGATACTTATTGTGGGGGATAAAGAAGTATCCCAGCAAAATGTTTCCCTAAGAATTCACACTGAGGGAGATAGAGGGAAGATTGGAGTGAATGAATTTCTTGAAAAAGTAAAAGAAATGATTAAAAATAGATCATTAAGCCTTAATTTATTAGGAGGTTAATCATCAGAAGACGTACATTTCATCCTGGAAGGAGAAAGACAAAGCCCCATAGGATAAACGAAATGATTCGAGCAAAAGAGGTTAGGATAATCGATGAGGAAAAAAAACAGGTTGGAGTCCTGTCTGTTTCAGAAGCTTTGTCTCTTGCCAAAGAGAAAGATATGGATTTAGTTGAAGTTGCTCCTCAGGCAGATCCGCCGGTTTGCCGGATTATGGATTATGGTAAGTATCTGTATGAATTGCATAAAAAAGCCCATGAAGCAAAGAAACATCAGAAACAGATTCAAATTAAGGAGATCAAGTTTAGGCCGAAAATCAGCATCCATGATTACAATTTTAAAATACGGCACGTTCAGAGGTTCTTGAATGATGGAAATAAGGTGAAGATAACAGTAATGCTCCGGGGAAGGGAAAAGGCTAAGCCAGAGTTGGCTTATAAGATTTTAGACAGGGTTTTCGAGGACATTAAGGAAATTGGGCAACAGGATGGAAATATCCGGATCCAACCTTGGGCTGTATCGGCTCTATTGAGTTCCACAAAGTCAGGAGGAAAAGATGCCAAAACTAAAAACGCACAAAGGAGCCCAGAAGAGATTCAAAGTAACAGGAAAGAAGAAGATCGTTCGCAGTAAAGCTTATAAAAGCCATTTACTTACAAAAAAGTCAGCAAAAAGGAAGAGAATGTTAGGAAAGAAGGATCTTATCAGCCAGTCAGATCGGGGCAGGGTCAAGGATATGCTTCCTTACGATTTTTAGAGGAATAAAACTTCATATATCTGGGAACATAATTGAAACGTCTTTAGAGGAGAATAATTCTCAACAATATTGACTAATACGGAAGGAGAAGAGAATGCCAAGGGTAAAAAGAGGAACAAAGAAAAGGATGAGAAGGACGAAGGTTTTAAAATTAGCTAAAGGCTATTGGGGAGCGAGGAGTCATAATTACCGGACCGCTAAAGAAGCGGTGGAGAGAGCGCTCCTGTACTCTTACAGGGATAGAAGGACTCGGAAAAGAGATTTTAGACGCCTGTGGATTATTAGGATTAAAGCGGCAGCTGAGAACAACGGTCTTTCTTATAGCCGCTTTATGCATGGTTTACGGAAGCTAAACATCGAACTTGACAGGAAGATTTTGGCAGAGTTAGCTGTCAACTCACCTCAAACCTTTTTCCGTATTGTCCAGAAAGTCAAGCAAGCACGGGTATAACGTGCGTTAAGAAAGTGTATAGATCAGCATGAAAGAACTTAAGGATAAAATAGAAGAACATAAAAGAAACTTTGATAGAGCGATTGCTCAAGTGAAGGATGAAAACGCAATCCAGAAAGTACGCAACCTCTATCTGAGCCGTAAAAGGGGCTACTTGAGGTTTCTTTTTGAAGATTTGAAGACCCTAAAGCCTGAGGAGAAGCCTGAAGTAGGGCAGATGGTCAATGATTTTAGGAACTACGTTCAGGATAAACTACAGAGTCTCAAGGAAGAATTCACTACTCCCAGGCCAGTCCTAAAGAAGGTGGATCTTACTCTTCCAGGCAAGAAAAGATATTGGGGATCTCCACATCCCATCCTGCTCTTTCAACAGGAGATTGAAAATATTTTTTTAAGAATGGGTTTTTCAATCGCAGAGGGCCCTGAAATAGAGACAGATTATTACAATTTTGAAGCTTTGAATTTTCCTCCTCATCATCCTGCTCGAGATGACTGGGATACCCTCTATATCACAGATGACTTACTTCTCCGAACTCACACTTCTCCTGTACAGATACGTGTTATGGAGAAAAAGAAACCCCCAATCATGATAATCAATCCTGGAAAAGTCTACCGAAAGGAAGATCCAGATCCAACTCATCTCCCCATGTTCTACCAGGTAGAAGGCCTTGTGGTTGACATTGGCATTACTCTTGCTCATTTGAAAGGGACATTAGAATATTTTCTCAAAACTCTTTTTCACGAAAAGATTAAGATTAGATTCCGGCCGAGTTTTTTCCCTTTTACCGAACCTTCTGCTGAAGTCGATATTGGGTGTACAGTCTGCCAAGGGAAGAGTAAAGAATGTCGTGTGTGCGGCGGTAGTGGTTGGATAGAAATCCTGGGATCAGGGATGGTTGATCCGCAGGTTTTAAAGAATGTCAACATCGACCCCGAGAAGTATTCAGGATTTGCCTTTGGCTTGGGAGTAGAGAGGACAGCCATGTTTGCTTTTCAGATTCCTGATATGAGATATTTTTATGAAAATGATTTAAGGTTTATTCGAGAGTTTTCATTAAAATGAGAATAAGCGTGAATTGGATCAGAGACTATATTGATGTGTCTCTCTCTATTCCTCGGTTGATAGAGGAGCTGAATAGTATTGGGTTGCTGATCGAAGAGTGGGAAGAAAAGGGAGGAGATGTCATCTTAGACCTCGAGACTTACGCCAATCGTCCTGACACTCTAGGACATATGGGTGTTGCGCGAGAATTGGCTGCAAAGCTCGGTTTGCCCATTAAAGAGCAAACCTGGCCTCTAACTGAGTTAGAAGAGAAGACTTCTGATCTTGTCGATATTCAGATCTGGGATGGTGACCTTTGTCCTCGCTACAGCGGCATAATTGTAAAAGGTGTTCAGCTTGGTACTTCTCCAGATTGGCTGATAAAGAAAATTGAAGCAATGGGGTTAAAGCCTATCAACAATGTTGTCGATGTAAGCAATTACGTTCTATTCGCAACGGCTCAGCCAATCCATATCTTTGATCTAGCCAAGATAGGTGGCAGGAAAATAATTATTCGGAGGGCAAAGAAGGGAGAGATTTTGAGAAGCTTGGAAGGAGAAGATATCCACCTCTCTCACGAAATGCTGGTGATCGCAGATGATAAAAAGCCTATTGCACTGGCGGGAATCATAGGTGGCGAGGAGTCGGCTGTTTCAGAGTACACTCGAGATGTTTTCATTGAAAGTGCTTATTTTGATCCTGTATCTGTGCGAAAAACAAATAAAAAAGCCGGGATTCAAACAGATGCTTCCTACCGTTTTGAAAGAGGCGCTGATATCTCTTTTTCCCCTCAAGCCGCACTTATGGCAGCCTCTTTACTGACCCAGATTGGGGGAGAGGCTACAAAAGGAATAAAGGATGTTTACCCCAAGCCAAAAAAAAGTAAGACTGTTGTCCTTCGGAATCACAGGGTTTCTGAACTTTTAGGAGTAGACGTTGATGAAGATTTCATAGAAAAGACTCTTACTGACCTTGGATTCCAGGTTGAGTTGCAGCAGCAAGGAATTTGGCGAATTAAAATTCCATTTTTCAGGATTGATATTGAAAGAGAAGCAGATTTAATTGAAGAAATTGCCCGCTTTTATGGGTTTGATAGAATTCCAGCCCGAATTCCTCCTTTAAAAACCTTAGAGCCTGTGTTAGATCAGAAAAGGAGGAGAGTGAATAGATTGCGCCAGCTACTTTTCCACTATGGTTTTGATGAAGTCGTTAACTATAGTTTTTTTGACCCTGAAAAGGAGGCAATATTTGAAACTTCGCGGAAAGCAGTCAGAATCAGAAACCCCATTTCTTCGAGAGCTTCTCTCCTCAAAACAACTCTTATAGGAGGCTTACTGGAGAATATTGTCTGGAATAGGAATAGAGGGGCTGAAGGTGTCCATATTTTTGAGGCAGGAAAGATCTACTTTAGCCAGGATGAAACATGTGTAGAACAGCTCATGCTTGCTTTAGTTACATCAGGTTTTGTTGGAACAACTCATTGGCAAACAGAGAGCGAAAAAGCAGATTTTTTCCAGCTAAAAGGAACTTGTGAAGATCTTATGGCTGATCTGCATTATGAACCATTTTCCTTTCAAGAGGAGAACCACCCTTTTTTCCAGCAAGGATATTCTCTCTCGCTGCACTTTAAAGGCAAGGCAGTTGGATACTTGGGACTACTTAAAGAAGATATTTTAGATTCTTATTCTTTAAAGGATCCTGTTTGGGCGGCAGAGTTGAATCTGAATGAATTATTCGAAAGGCAGCCTCAATCTTTCCTTTATTCTCCTGTGATAAAATATCCGAGCATGAGCAGAGATGTCTCTTTTATTGCTGATCAAGACGTTGTTTTTCAAGAAATTAAAGAGGTTGTGGAAAGGCTTTCGATACCTTACCTAGAGAAATTTGAACTATATGACCGATTTTCAGGTCCGTTCATTCCAAAAGATAAGATTAGCTTGTCCTTTCGTTTTATTTTTCGTCATCCCAAGAGGACTCTTCTTACAGAAGAAGTGGACAACCTTCAACAGAAAATTATCAATGCTTTAAAGACAAGTTTTAATATTCAATTACGGGAAGGAGAGAAAATTGACAAGTGAATTAGAAAGGATTAAAATTCTAGAGGGGAAGATTTCCCAAGTTGTTGATTATATTAATAAACTCAAAAAGGAGAACGAAAAGCTGAGGCAGCAACTCAAGGAGTTGAAGATAGAGAGAAAAAGTTTTGAGGAGAAAGCGAGAAGAGCAGATAAGATTGACGAGAGTTTGAAACAGTATGAAAATGAGAGAAAGATAATAAAAGGAAAAGTAGAGACCATAATAAACCAGATAGACCAGCTAGGAATATGATCAATAAAATAATTGAAATTGAAATTTACGGACAGAAATATAGAATAAAAGTCAAAGGAGAAGAAGATGAAAAATACATAAGCCATCTTACTTCTTATGTTGATCAAAAAATGCGTGAAGTTGCTGTAAAATCAAAATCTGTTGATTCTGTAAAGATTGCTGTGCTTGCCGCCTTGAACATCGCAGATGAATGTTTTCTTTGGCAGAAGAGATTGGATCAACTTAATGAAGTAATTGGGCATATGGAGAATGAAATAGAGAGTTTGGAGGATTATTCTTTTAAAGATGAGAATACATACAAAAATAAAGACAAAGCGACTAAATAAATCGAGAGCTAATGCTCTAGGGAGCATAGATAAACTAAAGGGAAACCTTAGGAATTGAGAGAAGAAAATGAAGACATCGCTTTTAAGATTTTATATAAGATACCTTCCACAGAGTTTCCTTTCAAGTTTGTTACAAAAAGAATGAGCATCTTTTAATCCTCCTTGCTTTCATCTCCTTTGACGTCCCTAACAAGGAGGTGGTCAAAGTGAATTTATCATTATGGATTATTGCTGTTTTTTTTGTGCTTTTGTCTGCATCCATAATTTTTTTCTTTATTAGAAAAATATCTGGAACCCGTTCTATATTTAAGGCCAGGCAGGAAGTCAAAGAGACTCTGGAGAAGGCTCGTGAAGAGGCAGGGAAGATAAAACGGGAGGCTTCTTTAGTAGCAAAGGAAAAATACCTGAACCTTAAAGCTGATTTTGAGAGACAAACACGTGATAGACGACGGAAATTTAACGAAATGGAAAGAAGACTTGTCCATAAAGAAGAAAATTTGGAACGAAAAATTCATGCCTTAGAAAGGAAAGAAAGGGATTTTTCAGAAAAGGAGCGGAGGCTGTATTCCAGAGAAAAAGAAATTGCAGAAAAGGATAAGGAATACGAAGAGTTGAACAAGAAAGCTCTGGAAGAGATTGAGAGAGTAGCCAGCATGACAAAGGAAGAAGCAAAGAGAGAATTACAAAAAAAGATGGAGGATGAAGCCAAGCTCGAAGCGGTTCAAGCCCTCCGCAGGATTGAAGAAGAAACCCGGGAGAAAGGTCAAACTGTTGCTTGTGAGATTATAAGCCAGGCCATCCAGAGAACTGCGGCTGAACATGTAGTAGCAACTACGGTTTCTGTAGTTGATCTTCCTTCTGATGATATGAAAGGACGAATAATCGGAAGGGAAGGGCGAAACATTCGGTCTCTGGAATTGGCGACTGGCGTTGATATCATCGTAGATGATACCCCTGAAGCTGTCATTCTTTCAAGTTTTGATCCTATTCGTCGAGAAATGGCTCGTTTGGCTATAGAAAAACTTGTGATTGATGGAAGGATTCACCCTGCTCGCATCGAAGAAATTGTTGAGTCTGTAAAAGTCGAATTAGAAGAAAAGATTAAACAGGAAGGAGAGTCTGTAATCTTGGAATTCAGGATCCAAGACCTGCATCCTGAACTCATAAAGCATCTTGGCAAGCTGAAGTACCGGACAAGCTACGGCCAGAATGTGCTCCAGCATTCCAAAGAAGTAGCCTACCTAGCAGTTATAATGGCTAAGGAACTGGGAGTGAATTCAAATGTCGCCTTGAGAGCAGGACTCCTTCATGACATAGGTAAAGCTGTGGATAGGGAAATCGAAGGAACTCATACAGAGCTAAGTGTTGAGTTAGCCAGGAAATATGGGGAATCAGAAGCGGTGATACAAGCCATCGCTTCCCATCATCGTGATGTTGATTTCCCTTCAGTGGAGGCGGTTTTGGTTCAGGCCGCAGACACACTTTCAGCTGCCAGGCCTGGTGCTCGCCGTGAGCTTTTGGAGACCTATATCAAGAGGTTAGAAAAATTGGAAGAAGTAGCGAATTCTTATGAGGGAGTTGCAAAAGCTTTTGCTCTTCAGGCCGGAAGAGAAATTAGGGTAATTGTTGAAAGCCAGAAGATTTCTGATGAAAGAGCAGCATTAGCAGCAAAAGAAATTGCTAAGAAAATAAAAGAAGAGCTAGATTATCCAGGACAAATAAAAGTTACGGTCATCCGTGAGATGAGAGCTGTGGAATATGCCCGATAAGCTTAATTTTCTGTTTATAGGGGATATAATCGGTAGGCCAGGGCGGAAGGCTGTGAGAAAGTTCCTGCATTCCCTTGTCAAAAAATATTCTCCTTCTCTCATCATTGCTAATGGAGAAAATGCCGCCGGAGGTATTGGAATAACTCCAGAAATTGGACAGGAGCTTCTTGATCAGGTTGATGTTTTAACCTCAGGAAATCATATCTGGGATAAGAAAGAAGCGCTCTCTTACTTAGAACAGGAGCCAAGATTGCTACGGCCTGCTAATTACCCTCCTAAAAATCCAGGCAAAGGGACATACATATTTAAAAACATCAGCAATAACAAAGTTGGAGTGATCAATCTTCAAGGAAGGGTTTTTATGGAACCGATAGATTGTCCATTCAGAGTGGCTGACGAAGAACTCAAGACATTACATGCAATCACTCCTATTATAATTTTAGATTTCCATGCAGAGGCGACTTCTGAAAAGCAAGCCATGGGCTGGTATTTAGACGGCAGGGTCTCGGCGGTCATCGGAACTCACACTCATGTCCCTACTGCTGATGAAAGGATCCTTCCTAAGGGGACTGCATATATCACAGATGTAGGCATGGTTGGTGGCTACAACTCTGTTATTGGGATAAGAAAGGATCAAGCTATTAAGAGATTTCTTTTCGCACGACCTCAACGCTTTGAACCGGGAAAAGATGGGGTCATATTTTCTGCCGTCTATGTTGAGGTCGATGCTCAAACAGGAAAAGCCCTTTCTATCCTGCGAGAAACCATAATTGAGGAAGAAAGTGAGCGATAATACAGTCAAGCCAGACAAGATTTATACTGTTTCTGAGATTACCCGGCTGATAAAGCTTAAACTTGAGGGTGCTTTTCCGGTTATATGGATAGAAGGAGAGATATCCGATTTTAAGCGTGCTCATTCAGGCCATCTGTATTTCATTCTGAAAGATGAGATGAGTCAGCTTCGTTCTGTTATGTTTCGTTCCGAGGCTCAGCGGGTTCCGTTTGAATTAGAAAGTGGACTGCAAGTAGTCTGCAGAGGGAGGATAAATGTATATGAGCCTAGAGGCCAATACCAGCTTTTGGTTGAAGTACTCGAACCTAAAGGGAAAGGAGCACTTCAATTGGCCTTCGAGCAATTAAAGGAGAAATTAAAGAAAGAAGGCCTCTTTGACCCTAAATTTAAAAAGAAACTTCCTCTTTTACCAAAAAAAGTGGGAGTTGTTACATCTCCCAAAGGGGCTGCGATCGTCGATATCACCAGAACCTTGGAAAGGAGGTTTGCCCGACTCCATATTGTAATCTTCCCTGTAAAAGTCCAGGGGGAGGGTGCAGTAGATGAGATTGTGGAAGGAATCGATTATTTGAGCAGCCTTTCTGATGTCGATGTCATCATTGTTGGCCGGGGGGGAGGCTCCATAGAAGACCTTTGGGCTTTCAACGAGGAAAAAGTTGCAAGGGCTATTTTTCGATCTCCTGTTCCAATCATCTCAGCTGTAGGCCATGAGATTGACTTTACAATAGCAGACTTTGTAGCTGATATTAGAGCCTCTACTCCTTCTGTTGCAGCAGAAATGGTCATAGAAAAGGAACAGTCCTTCCTTGAACGGATTGAAAATATGGAGAAAAGAATCCTTCATCATAACCGTTATTTTATACAAGAGTTGCAGCATAAAGTTTTAGGCCTCATCCATCACTATTCTTTCCAAAATTTTAAGGTTAAGTTGCTCAATCTTGCACAAAGAGTTGATGAATTTGAGACGAGAGCCAGGAATGTCATCAAGGACTTGCAGCAAAGGATCACTGAAGACAGATCCAGGACAGTTCTATTAGAAGAAAAGATGTGCGGCACATTAAAAGCACTGCTTCAAAAGTTTCAGGGGAGATGGGAGAGACTTTCGGCAGAGTTGGACAATCTTAGCCCCTTGAATATACTAAAAAAAGGTTATTCTCTCTGCTGGAGAGATGGCGGACAGGACCTTGTTCGAAAAATTGAGGAGGTCAAAGAAACGGATGAAATGGTTGTTTCTTTTTATAAAGGAGAATTCCTCTGCTTGGTAAAAAAAGTCGATAATAACAAACTTATAGAATCACGAATAAAAAGAGTTAAGAGTTAAAAGTGAAGAGCTAAGAATTAAAAATAATTTTCCACTTTTAATTAGAAGATTAAGGGAGAAAAAATGGCAGAGTTAAGCTTTGAAAAGGCGCTAGAAGAATTGGAGAGTATTGTGGAAAAATTGGAGAAAGGAGGGCTCTCATTGAATGAATCCTTGGAACTTTTTGAGAGCGGAGTTAAACTGGCAAGGTTTTTGAGAGAAGAGCTTGAAAAAGCGGAGAAGAAAATAGGAATTCTCCTTAAGGATGAAAAAGGTGAGGTAAAAGAGGAACCTTTTGACCTTGTCAAGGAGGAATCTGTGCCTTCTAAAAATGAAGAGACTTCGGATTCTGGAGAAAACAACGATCTTCCTTTTTAGATTAAAATGGAAGTTGAAGACAAGCTTGTTCAGAAAAAAAAGGCAATAAATACTGAGCTGGAGCGCCTTTTACCCCGAGGCGATTCTCTTCTTTCCCAGGCCATGAGATATGCAGTTCTCTCTGGGGGGAAGAGATTCAGACCGCTGCTTGTGCTCTCGTCAGGAGAATGTTTTGGCGTTGACCAGGACGTTATTCTTCCTTTTGCTTGTGCTGTAGAATTAATTCACAATTATTCCCTTATCCATGATGATTTACCTTCAATGGATAATGATGATTTTCGTCGAGGAAAGCCTTCTTGCCATAAGGCCTTCGGAGAGAATATTGCTCTTTTGGCTGGAGATGGATTGTTGAGTTTATCCTTTGAAGTTTTAGCGCTGACTCTGTTGGATAAGAAGCTCATTTTGAAGAAAGAGCATGTCATCAAGGAGATTAGTTGCTTTGCAGGGGTTGAGGGAATGATCGGAGGACAGTTTATGGATATAACTCTTTCTCCTGAAAAGGTTTCTGAAGAAAAACTGTATGAGCTTATGCTGAAAAAAACAGGCTCATTGATAATAGTTTCTGTGAAAGCAGGGTCCATTCTTGGAGAAGCTTCCCCGTCCCAGATTGAAGCAATTCTCAATTATGGGAAGAATATAGGCCTTGCTTTCCAAATCAGGGATGATATTCTTGATTCGGCCGAGAATGTGCTTGAAAACCATCTTTCTCGGCCCAACTCAGTTTCTATCTTTGGAATTGAGGAAGCAGAGCTCAGGTTAAAACATCATGTCAATGCAGGTATAAGAGCGTTGGATAAGGCATCTTTAGAATCGGATGAACTTCGCTTTCTGGCATCAAAACTTTTAAGTCTTAAGGAAAAAAATGAAAATGAGCAAGATTCTTGATGAAATTAAAAGCCCTCAAGATTTGAAGAGACTAACGGTGAAAAATCTCTCCCAACTTGCAAGAGAAATCAGAGCCTTGATTCTTGAGGTTGTTTCGAAAAATGGCGGTCACCTTTCTCCGAATTTAGGTGTTGTGGAGTTGACTCTTGGCCTTCATTATGTCTTTGATGCTCCTCGAGATAAGATAGTCTGGGATGTTGGCCATCAATGCTATACCCATAAGATTATAACAGGAAGAAAGGAAAAATTTTCAACTCTTCGCCA
This sequence comes from Candidatus Aminicenantota bacterium, assembly GCA_030669305.1. Lineage (GTDB taxonomy): Bacteria > Acidobacteriota > Aminicenantia > Aminicenantales > Aminicenantaceae > DAOVDU01. The sequence continues at coordinate 3,639 of DAOVDU010000030.1, read as the reverse complement.
GTATGATGGACTTTACGGATTTCCTTGCCGTGAGGAAAGCGAGTACGATATCTATAACACAGGTCATGCTTCGACTGCTCTTTCTATAGCTCTGGGAATGGCTGTTGCTCGGAACAAAAAAAAGGAAAATTATCAAGTGGTAGCCGTTGTAGGCGATGGAAGTTTGACTGGAGGCGTAGCCTGGGAGGCTTTAAATCAAATCGGTCATCTCAGAGAAAAATTGATTATTGTGCTCAATTACAATGAAATGTCTATTTCTCCGAACGTAGGAGCATTATCCAAGTATCTTTCCTACCTTGTATCAGGGCAGCATTATCTAAGAATAAAAGACCATGTAAAAACGATTCTTAAAGCCATTCCTGCTGTCGGATGGCCTATGATTAAAGTGGGTCGTGCTGTGGAAGAGGCGGTCAAAAAGATCTTTTTCCCAGGTCTTTTTTTCAAGGAACTGGGGATAAGATATATTGGACCAATCCAGGGACACAGCATAGGATCTTTGATCGAGGTTTTTAAAGAGGCCAAGACCTATGACGGTCCTGTTCTTATTCATTGCGTAACCCAGAAAGGGAGAGGATATCGCCCGGCTCAGGATAATCCCTCAGCATATCACAGCGCCTCCCCGTTTGAAATAAAGACCGGGGAAATTAAAAACCAGGATAAAAGACACACTTATTCAATGGTTTTTGGGCAGACTGTAGTGAATATTGCCAAAGAGGATAAAAAAGTGGTAGCCATTACAGCAGCTATGCTAGAGGGGACAGGTTTGAAATTATTTTCTACGCAGTTTCCTGATAGGTTTTTTGATGTGGGAATTGCCGAGCAGCATGCCGTGGATTTTGCTGCAGGTTTAGCCCTCAACGGTTTTAAGCCTGTTGTGGCCATCTACTCCACTTTCCTCCAAAGAGCATACGATCAGCTCTACCATGATGTTTGCCTAATGGATATTCCCATTGTTTTTGCTCTGGATCGTTCTGGAATTGTACCTGATGATGGGCCTACACATCAGGGAATCAATGATATTATTTATCTAAGGCATTTGCCAAACATGATTGTTATGGCTCCAAAAGATGAGAATGAATTGCAGCACATGATAAAATCTGCCCTTTCATATCCCCATCCTGCAGCCATCCGTTTTCCTAAGGGAAAGGGATATGGGGTATTGATGGATGATATCTTCAAGCAGATTCCTTTAGGCAAGAGTGAGCTTCTTAAAGAAGGAAAAGATTTGCTTCTTGCCTTCGGAAGTATGGTTTATCCATCTTTGGATGTAGCGCAAAGACTGGAACAGGAAGGGATTAGCTTGGCTGTTGTGAATGCAAGGTTTGCCCAGCCCCTGGATGAGGAACTGATTCTCCGTTTTGCCAAACCTGGTAGAGCTATTGTCACGGCAGAAGAGGCAGTAACAGCCGGAGGGTTTGGGGGAGGGGTTCGTGAGTTTCTGGACAGGGAGGAAAGGTTCGACATAAGATTTAAAAGTATTGGACTTCCTTTAGCGATATATCCAATGGGAAAGGTTAAACAAATAAAAAAGATGCTTCGGTTGGATGAAGAAGGACTCTTCGATCAGATTCAGGAGTTTTATAAATCCAGTGACACGGTAACATGATGATACAGTTACTCAGTAACTAAGTGGGAAATAAATCAGATAGGTAAAATGGCAAGACAGGCAAGACAGATAATATGCGAGAAAAGGAATTGTTAATCTGTTAATCCGTTAGTCTGTTATTTTAGTTATAATATATAAATGACCAACGGATTAACCGACTAACAGAGTAACCGATTAACTGATAACATAAAGTTATGAAAGATCGAGCGGATAAAATAATTTCAAGCCGTGGGTTGGCTGAAAGCCAACAAAAGGCTCAAGCTCTTATCATGGCTGGGCTAGTTTTTTCTGAGGGACAGAGAATCGAAAAACCAGGCCAAAAGATAAAAACAGACCAGGAAATTTCTGTTAAGGAGAGGTTGTCTTATGTTAGCCGAGGCGGGCTAAAACTGGAGGAAGCTCTGGAAGCATTTAAAATCCCTGTAAAAGGAAATGTAGTTGTCGATTTGGGGGCTTCGACCGGAGGATTTACAGATTGTTTTCTTCAGAAAGGAGCAAAGAAAGTGTATGCTGTGGACGTGGATACAAGACAGATAGACCAGCGCTTAAGGGAAGATTCTCGGGTTGTGCTTATAGAGAAAAACGCCCGCTATTTAGAAAGAAATGATTTTGAAGAGGATCTGGATATTGTCACAACAGATTTATCCTTTATTTCTGTGCTAAAAGTTTTACCTGCAGTTAAGCAGTTTATCAAAAGAGGAAAGCTCCTTTCTCTTATCAAGCCTCAATTCGAAGTAGGAAAAGGTCAAGCAGGCAGGAGAGGAGTAGTCAGAGATCTGGCTTTGCATGAAGAAGTATTGAACAAGGTTGTCAAGGAAGCAAAACAATTGGGCTTTAATGTGAGGGGGGTAATTAAAACTTCTGTTAGAGGTCAAAAAGGTAATCGCGAGTTTTTTGTTTTCTGGTCATTAGGGGGAGAGTTGTTGAATCATGCTGAAGTACAGACTTTAATCGAGGAGGTTGTCTGGGATGAGAAAAATTAATCGTATTGGGATTGTTGTAAAACCGCATGCACCTGAGATTGAGAGAATTTTAAAAGAGCTCATATGCTACCTTGAAAAGAAAGGTATAGACTGTATTTTAGAGGAAGTTGTTGCGCGAAAGCTCGGGAAGGATGGAGGAATGCGGAGAGAAAGCATCCCTGAAAAAGTCGATTTTGTGATTGTTTTAGGAGGAGACGGTACTTTACTCAGTATTGCTCATTTGGCAGCGCAAAAGAACGTTCCGGTTTTAGGAGTAAATCTGGGATCTCTTGGTTTTTTAACTGAAGTGCCGCTCGAAGAGATGTTTCTAGCCTTGGATTCATATCTAGGAGGAAATGATAGGATTGTAAGTAACAGACGAATGCTCGAGGCTGTTGCTAAGGGGAAAGTCTATTATTGTTTGAACGATGTTGTTATTAACAAAGGGGCATTAGCCCGAATGATTCAGTGTGCGATCTGGATAGATGAGAAAGCGATCGCAACGGTCAGGGCGGACGGAATAATAATTTCCACACCAACAGGTTCAACGGCTTATTCTTTATCAGCAGGTGGGCCAATAATCCAGCCTTATATTCCTGCCATCATTATTGCTCCTATCTGTCCTCACACTCTATCTTTCAGGCCCATGGTCATCTCTTTAAAGTCCAGAGTAAAGATTCAACTTCTCACAGCAGGTGAAGAAGTTTTCCTTACCCTTGATGGTCAGCGGGGCGATTTGCTAAAGAAAAATGAGGAAGTGGAGATCAAGAGCAGTAATCTTGAACTGAGTTTAATCTCTTCTCCAAAGAGAAACTACTTCGACCTTCTCAAAGAGAAACTGGGATGGGGATGAAAAAATGAGACTTTCATGTCTCATTTTTTCATCCCCATCTATTCAGTCTGTTTAGTCCAATCTATATTTTTAGGTTTTTCTCTCAATTAGTTGATGCAAAGGATTCAAGGGTTCAAGGATTCAAGTGTTTTTTTTGTAGCGATTTAGTAAGTGCTTTGAGCATCCTCTCAACCTCTCCTATTCCCTCCTGTGCAAACTTTTAATTCTTTGTAATTCTT
>DAOVDU010000104.1 GCA_030669305.1 Candidatus Aminicenantota bacterium | reverse complement strand
TTACATCTTATATTTCCCAAAGTCCTCGGGTTTTAAGTTTTCAAGCCATTTCTTCAATTTTTCTGAATCTTCAAGGTCTTCGTCGTATTTCATGGTGTGCGCTTTGCTTACAACTTCTTCCTCTACAAAAATGGGGGCTTGTGCCCGAAGGGCCAGGGCGATTGCATCGGAAGGACGTGAGTCAATTTTGACAGTCTGGTCATTATGGAGGAAATATATCGAAGCATAAAAAGTGTTATCTCTGACATCAGTGACCACGATTTTTTGGATAGAAATATCAATTATATCCAGGAAATTTTTTAAAAGGTCGTGTGTCATGGGCCTCGGTGTTGGGATGTTTTCTATTTTGAGGGCAATGGCGTTCGCTTCAAAGACTCCAATCCATATCGGAAGCATGCGTTTACTGTTGATATCTTCGAGCACTACAATGGGCATTTTGGATATTGGGTCTACAACAAGGCCTTTTATTTTCATTTCAATTTCCATGGTATCCTCCGGTCCAACAAATAAATAATATATAGACAGATGCAGATATTGTCAAGAAAACAAAAAAAGGGGAATAACGTAAGCCGTGAGTCGTAAGCCGTAAGCCGAAAAACCATTCACTATTCACCATTTTCTTATTCTTTGTCAGTATATCAGTATAGCAGTATGTCAGTATAGCAGTATGTCAGTTCCCTCTTGCCTTAAACCTTCAACCTTAAACCATTTAAATTCTTGCCTTAAACATTAAACCTTCAACCTTAAACCCATTTAAATTCTTGCCTTAAACATTAAACCTTAAACCTTTTACGACTTACGTCTTACGAATCTTACCTTAAACATTAAACCTTCAACCTTAAACCTTTTACGGCTTACGTCTTGATGATTTTTTTGATGTTTTCTTCAAGGCCGGCAAGAATTAAAAGGTCTCCCTTTTTGATGAATTCATCGGCAGATGGGATGGTTATGGTTTGAGGGGGGTGTTTTCTTTTAATCAAAAGTACATCGATTCGATATAATGCCTTTAAATTGAGTTCTTTCAGGCTTTTGTTCCAGAATGCTGGAGGAGCATCGACTTCCATTATTTGGTATCCTGTGCCGAAATCAAAAGCCTTGGCAGGGTGTGTAAACTTCAATTTTTGCACAAATCCTGCGGTAACCTCTCTCTTTGTAATCTCATGGTTATAAGCCTCGATAACATCCTTTCTTTTGACAACGCCCATGAATTTATTGTCTTTCAAGACTGTGATTTCAGCCACATCTTCACGTCCAAAGATTTTCATGGCTTGTTCGAGGTTGTCATAATAATCAAGCTGGATTCCAGGAACAGCCAGGTCCTGGGCGATGACGAAAGAATCTGCGAGCTCTTTTTCGAGCATGAGATTTTTCAATTGGTTGAGGGAAAAACAGCCCACATAGTTGTTTTCGTAATCGACTATTTGAAAAGAGTGATGTTTGCTACCAATGGCCTGGTCGATGATTTTCCCGACTCGCTCTGTGTTGCGAAAGAGTTGATGGTCTTGACTGATGAAATCCTTCACAGAGAGAGACCTCAAGATGTTCAATTCTCTCCCTTCTGAAAAGATGATTCCCCTTCGCTTCAGTTTCATGGTGTAAATAGACTCTTTTTGCATACCAACGGACATGAAAGAAGCAATGATACAGGAGAGCATGAGAGGGAGAATGATTTTATAGTCATTGGTTAATTCAAATATGATGATGATTGCTGTTATGGGGGCATGGGTTGCAGCGGCTACCACGGCTCCCATGCCAACAAGAGAGAAGGCGCCTGGGGAAGAAATGGAAGAGGGGAAAGCATTATGAAAGAAAGATCCGATAAAGCTTCCTGTCATGGCACCGAGAAAAAGAGAAGGTGCAAATATTCCTCCAGAGCCGCCGGAGCCGAGTATTAATGAAGTGCTGAGTATCTTTGCAAACACAAGAATTAAGGCGAGCGAGAATACCACCTGATTTTTAAGGCATGCATCGATTGAATCATAGCCAACTCCGAACACCTGGGGCAATCCTAAACCCAAGGCTCCAATCAAGAGGCCTCCGAGAATTGGTTTTATTAAAGGGTGTAGGCGGAGGATTTCAAATTTGTCTTCAAGAAAATAGAGGCTTTTGACAAAGAGGATGGCAACAAGCCCGCTTACTATCCCAAGCAGCACGTACGGTCCGATCTCCCAGACGCTAATGAGCGTGTATTTTGGGACAGTAAAAGCTGCAAAATCTCCCATAATAAACCTTGAGGTTAATGTTGCTATTACTGAGGAGACAATGATCGGGCTGAAGGAAAAGACGCCGAATTCGCCCAGAAGGATTTCTACTGCAAAAAGAGCTCCTGCAATCGGAGCATTAAAGGTCGCTCCTATTCCTGCTGCTGCTCCTGCAGCGACAAGAGTCCGCATTCCCCTTTCTTTGATACGGAATAATTGGCCTATAGAGGATGCGATGGTGGAGCTTATCTGAACGATAGGGCCTTCTCGGCCAACCGATCCTCCTGAGCCAATACAAATAGAGGATGCCAGAGCTTTTATGGCTGCCACTTTTGTCCGGATTCGTCCTCCACGGAAGACAAGGGCTTCCATTATTTCAGGAACTCCGTGACCTTTAGCTTCTCTTGCTCCAAAGTAGATTAGAGGGCTGATAATCAGTGCCCCCAGTGCCGGGATAAGAATTGTCAGATACCATGGTTGAGATGAGACAGCAGAAATAATACTCGAGGCTCTCCAGAACTGACTCTGAAAAAAACGGATCATGATTTTAAAGAGAATAGAGGCAAGGCCTGCGACAAAACCGATTAAAACGGCAAGGAGGATGAGGCGAAGGTGTTCGTTGAATTCGTTATCTCTAAAAAACAGGTTCATTTTTTTTTAAATATAGAATTCTGGCTTCTGAATCCTGGCTTCTGATTTAAAATAACTTAAGCTGGCCTTGTGCTTCTTCCTCAATAGCATCGTTATCGAAAAGACTGATCTTTCCGTAGGTGCCGTCATGCCCGGGTAAAATTTTGACCTGTCCTTTCCTCATCCTATCAACAGCTAGACTCGTCCTCTCAGGCGCTATTCTGCCCAATTCATGTATGGGAACTTCGGTTAAAATGCTGTGTTCATTCCCGAATTCGTGGATGAAGTGGAAATAATGATCCCACACACTCTTGCATTCAGCCGTTTTTTCGGTGGCTTGGGCGATAATTTCGTTTAATGGAATGAGATTTTTATAAGGAATTCTTAAGGGAGGCAGGCTTCCCATTTCCCTATCAGCGAGTTCCGTGATTCTGTGCATCACGCCTATTGTGAGCTTTTTCCCGCACTGCGGACAGATGTGCTTGTGCTGGATGGTCTCCTGAGGAGAGAAGATGACATTGCATTTGCGGTGTCCATCGAAATGGTATTTCCCTTCCTCTGGAAAAAATTCAACCGTGTAAAGGAATTTTTCGGGATTTTTGCTTTTTATGGCTTCTATTAAACTGTCATAACTGAAATCTGTATTGAAGACATTGGCTTCTCTTCCAATTCTGAAAGGAGAATGAGCATCAGAGTTTGAAACAAGAGTGTACTTATCGAGTTTGGAGAGCCGCCAATTCATGGGGGGATCCGAGGAAAGGCCTGTTTCTAAAGCAAAGATGAAAGGGGTCATCTCCTCGAAGCATTCCTCGATGGAGTCAAACCCTGAGTTAGCTCCGAAAAGGGAAAACCAGGGAGTCCAGATATGAGCTGGGATGACCACGCAGCGCGGGCAGTGATTGGCTACAATTTTCACAAACTCTTTTGCGTCTAGGCCCAGGATAGGGCGGCCGTCAGAGCGTAGGTTGCCGATACCGGAAAGCTTGCTGTTTATTTTATCCACGGATTCAAAATCTGGGGCGAGGATAAGGATGTGAATTTTACGAACCTTTCCTTTTTTGGAATAGATAAAGCTGATCTCAGCAGAAAGGATGAAAGAAACGTCATCAGGAGATACCTGGAAGGATTTCAGATGTTCCTTTTCCGGTAAGAGGATGTTTTTCAAGCGGAAGAAACCATTTCCTGTTGGCTCCAATTTTTCCTTTGCCAGAAAGAGCCATTCAGGATGGGTGAAATCTCCAGTAGCAAGGAGCGATATTCCTTTGATTTTGGCCCAATAAGCAAGAGTATCGAGAGTCATATCCCTGGCAGTTGCGCGGGAAAACTTGGAGTGGATGTGAAGGTCAGCTGCGTATTTCATTGAAGGTAGAATAAAGTTTAAGAAATATACTTTGATATTACAAGGAAAATTCTCGTTTGCATTTAGAATTAAGTATTGTGTCCCCATAATTCTAAATGGTAAAATACAGATGGCAGAGAACTGAATGAATTCTAAAATGCAGAAAAGAATTGTTTTCTTATTTCTTATACTGACCGGAATGATTTTTACGGATGATTCTCTCTTGGCATTAAAAAAGAAACAAACAGACTTGAATGTGCTGCTTATAACCATTGATACGATCAGGCCGGACAGGCTCAGTTGTTACAGTACAAAGTATTTGCAGACTCCCCGCATCGACGCCTTAGCAGAGAAAGGGGCGGTTTTTGACAGGGCTTTTGCTCATAATCCGTTGACTCTTCCTTCTCATGTCAATATTTTATTGGGAACAACTCCACTTTATCATGGTGTCCATGAAAACTCTTTCAGTATTGTTGCCGAGGATTTTCTCACGCTGGCCGAATATTTAAAAGGCAAAGGATATGCGACTGGCGCTTTTATCGGGGCCTTTCCACTCGATTCGCGGTTTGGCTTGGCTCAGGGATTCGATGTTTATGATGAATCTTATCCCTCCAAATCCTCTAACGTATTTGTATTTCCAGAGAGAAAGGCCGAGAAGGTTATTGAGTCGGCTATAGATTGGGTAGGGAAACTGGACTCCAAGTGGTTCACATGGATTCATATCTGGGATCCTCATGCTCCCTACCTGCCACCTGATTCTTTCGTCCTTCGATTTAAAGATGACCTTTACTCAGGGGAGGTTGCTTATGTTGATTCCGAATTAGGGAAACTCTTTGATTACTTGGAGAAAAGCAATTTAGCAGGAAACACTCTCATCGTCCTAACCGGAGACCACGGTGAGGCGTTAGAAGAGCATGGGGAATCGACTCATGGATATTTTGCTTATAACAGCACGCTTTGGGTTCCTTTGATTATCGCAGGTCCGGGAATAGAGCAAACACGAGTTGATGAGTATGTCAGCCATACGGACATTTTTCCGACTATCTGTGATGTACTTGGTATAGAAAAGCCATCTTTCCTCCAGGGTGTTTCCCTTCTGCCTCTGTTAAGAGGGAAAAAAATAAAGAATAGAGTTATTTATTTTGAATCATTGCTAGCTTTTTATCATAGCGGCTGGGCTCCTCTTCGAGGATTCATGGAAGAGAAGGTAAAATTTATAGACTCTCCCTTGCCTGAATTTTACAATCTGGAGGATGATTTTGATGAAGAGGAAAACCTTGTCCAGGAGATAAACCTGGAAAGGTACCAGAAGCGGATGAAAGAATTGATAGACACATAT
>DAOVDU010000002.1 GCA_030669305.1 Candidatus Aminicenantota bacterium | reverse complement strand
CGGACTGTTGGTCTGCCTGCAGCCATCAGCACAAAACTTATCTTAGAAGAAAAAATAAAAAAGACTGGAGTTCATATCCCAATTCTTCTTGAAATATACGCTCCTATTCTCCAAGAGTTAAAAGACTTGGGCATCGAATTTAAAGAAAAAAAGGAGGAAATTTAAAATAGTTAGGAGTGAAAAGTTAGGAGTAAGGAGTTAGGAGCAAGATAAACTCAAAACTCAAAAATTATAATAGTAGAATACGGAATAGACTTATATAAGGAGGCTAGATTGAGACGAAAGTCTTCAGTGGCCGGATATTTCTATCCTAGCAGAACAAAAGATCTCAGAAAAACAATTGAGCGAATGGTGGATTCTGAAGCTGAAAGAGAAAAAGCAGTCTGTGTGATTTCCCCGCATGCAGGATTTGAATACTCAGGAAGTGTTGCTGGTGCGGTTTTTTCTTCTGTTTATCTTCCTAATAAGTTCGTCATCTTAGGCCCCAGCCATAAAAACGTGGCAACTAATCTTGCTATAATGAAAGAGGGCATTTGGGAAACTCCTTTAGGAGATGTTCCTGTTGACACTCGTTTGTCTAAGCTCATTATGAAACATTCCGCACTCATCACAGAAGATGATAAAGCGCATTCCCACGAGCATTCCCTTGAGGTTCAGCTTCCCTTTATTCAATATTTCAAAAGCGACATTTCTATTGTCCCTATAATTATTGCGTTTTATTCCTCTCTTGAAGACATGAATGAATTAGGGAAAGCCATATCTAAAGCCATCAAGGAGCTTGGTGAAGAAGTTATGATTGTAGCCAGTACAGATATGAGTCATTATGTAAGCCAGGAAGTCGCGAAAAAAAAAGATTTTTCAGCAATCGAAAAAATAATGACGCTTGATGCAGAAGGACTTTACTCTGTTGTAAAAATTGAAGAAATCAGCATGTGCGGCTTTCAACCAACTACTGCAGCCCTAGTTGCTTCAAAGGAATTAGGTGCAAAAAAAGCAGAGCTTATAAAATATCAAACTTCAGGGGATATCACCGGAAATAATCTTGAAGTCGTTGGCTACGCCGGAATCAGGATAGTAAAATAACTCAAAACTTATTTCTGTTAGTCGGTTAATCGGTTAGTCTGTTATTTAACAAAGTAAATTAATGAAGCAGAGAAACAAAACAAACCAGATAAACCAGATAAACGGGAATTAACATAATGGACTAAACGGACTCAACCGACTAAAGTAATTTGAAGATTTTTAAGATTTAATGATATAATTTTATTCAGAGGAAACACATTGCAGGAACAATTACTAAGACAAAAAGACAAACATATACTCCAATTAATTGTTGAGAGCTATCTTAAAATTGGAAAGCCAGTAAGCTCAAGATATATTGCTCAAATTAGCAGTATCTCTGTTTCCTCTGCTACAGTTAGAAATATAATGGTCAAGCTAGAGAATCAAGGATACCTTGATCAACCTCATACATCCGCAGGACGCATTCCATCAGATAAAGGCTTTAGATTTTACGTCAATAATTTGTTTGAAGAAGCCATCTTTCCAGAAAAACAAGTCAACTTCTCAACCGAAGATTTTATTCTCAAAAAAGGCGATTTCAACTCTCTCCTTGTTCATGTTTCAAAAATACTATCAGAGCATTCTGATAATCTTGGATTCGTCCTCTCACCTAGAATATCTAGAATAAATTTTCATCATATCCGCTTTATCAAAGTATCTGAAGAAAAGGTCATGATTATTTTGATCACATCCTCTAATCTCGTTTTAACCGAAATCGTAGAGACAACGAGCTATTTTACACAAGTCGAACTTGATAGAGCTTCGCATTACATTAATGAAAATTTTAGGGGAAACAACCTGGTTTTTATTCGCAATTACCTTCTAAGGGAAGTGCCTAAATTTAGGGTGAGATACGAGAATACCATTCGTAAAATAATTTCCCTTCTTAGAGCTTATATTTTTCAGGAAGAAAGAGAAAACCAAATCTTTTTACGAGGAACTTCAAAATTATTGGAAAAACCTGAACTTTTCGAGACCGAAATCCTGAAGTCCCTTTTCCAAAACTTTGAGGAAAGGACAAAGTTCGCGAAACTCCTTTCTGATTTTATCATTCTTGACAGAGTCAAAGTATTGATCGGAACAGAACTGAATCTTCCAAATATTTCAGACTGTTCCATTGTTCTTTCCCACTATGGATATGACAGACAGGTATTAGGCTCCTTGGGCATAATAGGCCCGAAAAGAATTCCATACAAAAAAATCATCCCTTTAGTGGATTATATGGCCAAAAAGTTGAGCCAAACTATTAGTTTTTCTCAATAAGGAGGAAAGATGCCAAAGAGAATCGGAACGCAATCTGTAGAAGCAAAAGGGGAAAAACAGGAAAAAGAGATTGAGATTGAATATATAATCGACAAAGATATAGAGCATAAAGATAAACAGAATGAAACCAAAACATTGAAGAATAAATTAAAAAAGAAAGAAACAGAAATTAAGAAGCTCAAGAAAGAAATGAAAAAAATCAAAGAAGACTACTTAAGGGCCATAGCCGATAAAGAAAATGCAAGAAAAAGGTTAGAAAGAGAAAAAAATGAATTCTACCAATATGCTCTCATTGATCTATTAAAAGAGCTTCTTGTTGTACTCGATAATTTTGAAAGAGCCATAAAAAGCAAAGACCAAAGGGACACCAAAAGCTTCCAGGAAGGCATTGAATTGATCTATAAGCAGTGTCTACGTCTGTTGATAAAACAAGGAGTTACCCCTATTGAAAGCAAAGGGAAAAAATTTGATCCTCATCTCCATCAGGCCTTCATCACGGAAGAATCTGATGAGGTAGAAGATGCAGAGGTTATTGAAGAATTACAGCAAGGCTATACCCTTCATAACAGACTGCTGCGCCCAGCCTTGGTCAAAGTTGTTGTTCCTAAAAAAGGGAATTAAATATGGGACATATAATAGGTATAGACCTGGGAACGACCTATTCCTGCGTTGCTTATCTAGAAGGGAACGAACCAAGAATTATCCCCAATCTTGATGGTCTCTCAACAACGCCTTCGGTTGTGAGTTTCACCACGTCCGGTGAAAGGCTCATCGGTAATCTAGCCATGCGGCAGGCTATTACAAATCCTGAAAATACCATCATTGCTATAAAGAGGCTGATGGGGAAGAAATTCAATTCAGAAGAGGTGAACGACACGAAAAATAGGATACTCTACAGATTAGCCGAATCGCCAAACGGCGACGCTGTAGTTGAACTCGATTCACGCTTGATAAGCCCTCAGGAAATATCAGCTATGATTCTGAAATATTTGAAAGAGTGTGCTGAATCTTACTTAGGAGACAAAGTCACTGAAACAGTTATTACAGTTCCTGCTCACTTTGATGACCATCAAAGGCAAGCAACAAAAGATGCAGCCAAAATTGTTGGCTTAGAAGTAATTCGAGTCATTAATGAGCCTACATCCGCAAGCTTAACCTATGGGTTTAACACGAAAAAAAATGCTACAATCGCTGTTTTCGATATAGGCGGTGGCACCTTTGATATAACACTAATGGAAATCAATGATGGTATTTTCCAAGTATTGGCAACAAACGGAAACACATACCTTGGAGGAGAAGATTTTGATAATCGCATATTGGATTGGTTGATAGATGAATTTAAGAAAGAGAATAATATCGATCTTTCTCAGGATAAGTTGGCCCTTCAGAGAATAAAGGAAGCAGCTGAAAAAGCGAAACGAGAGCTTTCTTTTACTCTTGAAAGCGAAATTCATCTTCCTTTCATATGTTCAGAAAAATCAGGATCCAAACACATAAGAAAAAATCTCACAAGAAAAAAGCTCGAAGAGTTGACCAGGGATCTTGTAGACAAAGCGCTTCCATTCATAGAGCAGGCTCTCAATGACAGTAAATTAGGATGCGAAAACATTGATGAGGTTATCCTTGTGGGAGGACAAACACGAATGCCATTGATAAGGAAGACAATTACTGAATTTTTTGGGAAAGAACCACTTGAACATATAAATCCAGATGAAATTGTGGCTATGGGAGCAGCAATCCAGTCAGGAATTCTGAAGGGCAAAATGAAAGATCTCATTCTTCTCCTTGATGTTACTCCTTTATCGTTAGGTATAGATACTGAAAACGATATATTTATCAGAATAATTGAAAAAAATACAACCATCCCATGTAAAAAGAGCCGTTCCTTTACGACTGTTGAACATAACCAAAGAAGAGTGAAGGTTAAAGTCCTGCAGGGAGAAAGTGAAAAAAGCTCTGAAAACAAACCTTTGGCTGTGTTTGATTTGGTCGGAATCGAATCTGCTTCAGCCGGCGTTCCACAAATAGATGTAACATTTGAAATAGACTCTGATGGATTAGCAAAGGTATCCGCCAAAGATGTATATACTGGTAAAGAACAAAAGATTGAGGTTAGACCTTCTTTTGGTCTTACCCAAGAAGAAATTAACAAGATCATCAAAAGAACTTAAATCGAAGAACTTGAGGTAGAGTAGGATGACTAAACAGGATTATTATGAAATTTTAGGAATCTCTCACAATTCTTCTTCAGAACAAATTAAGAGGGCCTACCGTCAAATGGCCCTCAAATACCATCCTGACAGAAATCCTGGAGATAAGAAAGCAGAAGAAAAATTTAAAGAAACAGCTGAAGCTTATAGTGTCTTGATCGATCCAGAAAAGAGGTCTATTTATGATCGATTCGGTCATGAAGGGCTGCGAGGAGAAGGTTTCAACGGATTTTCAGGTTTTAATTCATCAATTTTTGAGGGTTTTGAAGATATTCTCGGAAATTTTTTTAACTTTGGCTTCGGAGACTTATTTAGCAACCGACATCAAAGAAGAGGGAATTATCCAAATAGGGGAAGAGACCTTGCCCTTGAGTTTGAAGTCACATTGGAGGAAGCTGCTCTTGGTGTAGAAAAAGAAATTAAGCTTAACCAATTAGAATTCTGTCCGGTTTGCCATGGTTCGAAGATGCTTCCTGGATCAAAAAAAACTGTATGTCAGCATTGCCAAGGAAGAGGCCAGGTTCGCTACAACCAGGGTTTTTTTACAATTTCCCGCACCTGTCCCAATTGCAATGGCCACGGCGAGGTAATAACATCTCCCTGTGAAAGATGCCAAGGTACAGGCAAAGTAAAAGAGAAGAAATATTTACATATGAAAATTCCAGCTGGAGTCGACAACGGTACAAAGCTTAGAATCGAGGGAGAAGGGGAAGTTGGAGATAAAGGAGCAGCGCGTGGAGACCTTTATGTCATCATACATGTAAAAAAACATAAATTTTTTAATAGGGAAGACAATAACCTCTATTGTCAAATTCCAATATCTTTTTCTAAAGCTTCTTTGGGAACAACCGTAGAAATTCCTACAATTGAGGAAAATGAAATATTGAAAATTCCACCAGGAACCCAGCCAGGAGAAACTTTCAGATTAAAAGGAAAAGGCATAAAAGACCTTCACAGCTATAGAAAGGGAGATTTATTTATTAAAGTTAATGTGGAGACCCCAAAAAATTTAACAAACGAACAAAAGCAATTGCTTCGGAAATTTGCTGATTCTTTAGGAGAAAATTCTGAAGTTGTTGACAAAAGCATTATTGGCAAAGTGAAAAATATATTTCATTAGAGTAAATTTTGACTTCGAATCGTTTCTTTATAAAAGATAGCAACATTCATTCTTCTTACATTCTTCTAGACGGAGATGAGCATCACCATTTAAGCAAAGTAGCCAGGATAAAACCAAAAAAAACAGTTTGGCTCTTTGATGCAAACGGCATCAACTATTTGGCCAGATTTGAAGAAATTGGAAAAAGCGATACGCGGCTCTAATTAGTTTGGCAATAATATCTCATTTTTGGAATATATAATATGTTTCTTCAAGGTCAAAAAGTAGGCAAGTATCAGATTCTACGCTCACTTGGAAGCGGCGGTTTTGGTTCTGTATTTCTTGCCAAAGACACCTGGCTCAATATTAAGGTGGCTATAAAGGTTCCCCACAAGCAATCTACAGAGCTGTTTAAGCTTCTTAAAGAGTCAAGACTTCAAGCTGCCTTGAACCATCCTAATATCGTACGCATGATTTCTGCAGAAAAGGAAAACAAAGTTTTCTTTATGGTTATGGAGTATATTAAAGGAAAAACAATGGAAAAAATATTAGAAAAGGATAAAGTCCTCGATGCTGAAACTGCTATTGATTATATCATACAAATTTCAGATGCTGTTAATCATGCACATTCGAATAAGATCGTTCACAGGGATTTAAGGCCTTCAAACATAATCATTTCAGATGAAGGAAAAATTAAAATCACGGATTTCGGAACTTCAGCTTGGCTGAACAATATTCCATATGCATCAACTCGAATTGGATCTCCTCCATATATGGCACCAGAACAATTTTTAGGAAAGGCAACTTTTAGATCAGACATTTATTCTATCGGATGCATTTTTTATGAGATGATTATCGGGAGGCCTCCCATATTTGATCCTGACCCCTTTAAGATCCTGGAAAAGGCGCAAAAAGGGGAAATAACACCGCCTCGTCTAAAAAACAATAAAATTCCGAAAGAAATTGACAAAATAATCATGAAATGCCTTTCCTCCAAGATTGAAGAAAGATATCAGAAGGCTTCAGGAATAATAAAAGATCTTTCCTCATTTAAGGGAAAAAACTCTGCAAAGTCAGAAATTGAGGACATATGGGGAAGGATAAAAGCACGGGAAAGGAGAAAAGCAGATTTTTGCTGGAACTGTAGAAGACCTTTACCTTATAAAGCAAAAAATTGTCCCCACTGTGGAGAAACTGTTTAATATTTGTTAATCGGTTAATCAGTTAATCAGTTAGACTGTTAGTCAGTTAATCGGTTAGACGGTTAGTCAGTTAATCAGTTAGACTGTTAGACTGTTAATCGGTTAGACTGTTAGTCGGTTATCTTATTTGGGTCTTCTTCCATTTGTAGGGATAATAGGTAATTATTGATATCGTCATTTTGATATAATTTCTTTTTTATCAATTATATGAATTAAACTTATTAACAGATAAACAGACTAACGGATTAACTGATTAACCGACTAACAGACTAACTGGTAAAAAGGATAAGATTGACTTAAAAATCTAATTTAGATAAGATAAAAATCCTGATAATCTTAAAAAGTGGCAATCTTTTCCTATTTTGCCTATGAACTACGAAAAATTAACAATGGAGCTTATAGAATTTATATTTTAAAATAGGAGCAATAATAGATGAGTCCTTTCAACGAAAACGGAATAATATGGATGAATGGAAAATTAGTTCCCTGGAAAGAGGCTAATATCCATATCGCCTCTCATGTTATCCATTATGGAAGCTCTCTTTTTGAAGGGTTCAGGACCTATGAAACCCCAAAAGGAAGTGTAATTTTTAGGCTTAAAGCTCATATAAAAAGGCTCTATAATTCTTGCAAAATGTACAGAATGGAAATTCCCTACGCTCATGAAGAATTTAACCAGGCAGTCATAGACACTATTGCAGCAAATAAACTCAAATCTTGCTATATCAGACCCATAGTATACAGAGGTTATGCAACTTTAGGAGTTAACCCCTTTCCAAATCCTGTTGACTGTGCTATTCTTGTTTGGGAATGGGGAAAATATTTGGGAGAAGACGCCCTGGAGAATGGAGTCGACGTTAGAGTGTCTTCCTGGCAGAGAATGGCTCCAAATACTTTTCCCGCTTTGGCTAAATCTGGAGCCAATTACATGAACTCCCAGTTGATAAAAATGGAAGCTATATCAGATGGCTACGTGGAAGGGATTGCTCTCAATGTAAGAGGGCATGTAAGTGAGGGAAGTGGAGAGAATATTTTTATTGTAATGGATGGAACAATATATACTCCTCCGTTATCTTCTTCTGTATTACCTGGCATTACAAGAGATAGTGTGATTCAGTTAGCTAAAGAATTCGAAATTCCTCTCATCGAGGAAACCATCCCAAGAGAAATGCTTTATGTTTCTGATGAGGTTTTTTTCACAGGGTCTGCAGCAGAAATTACACCAATCCGGTCTATTGATAAAATACTCATCGAAAAAGGAAAAAGAGGCCCGATAACCAAAAAAATTCAAGACATTTTTTTTGCTTATATTAATGGAGACAAAGGAGATAAGTATCAATGGCTCACATATTTAAATTAATTTTTTTATCTGGGGGTAATCATGGATATTGATGAATTTTTAAAAATTGCTATCGAAAGCGATGCTTCGGACCTCCATATAAAAGCAGGGAATTTTCCGATTATTCGCATCCATGGCCGTCTAAAGCCTTTAACCAACTTCCCAAGATTAAGTCCAAATAACACACACGAACTTGCAAATCAGATCATATCTGACTATCAAAAGGAAGAATTAAAAAGAGAGCTAGATTTGGATCTTGCTTATAGTCTTCCAGGATTTGGAAGATTTAGAGGAAGTATTTTCTACCAAAGAGGAAGTTTAGCCATTGTTCTGAGAATTATTCCATTGGAGGTTAAAAAAATCAAAGAACTCTTGCTGCCTGAAATCCTGGAGAATATTGCTTCAGAGCAGAGAGGTTTGGTAATTGTCACTGGAACGACTGGGAGCGGAAAAACAACGACTCTGGCGGCAATGATTGATTATATCAATGAACGCAGGAAAGAAAATATCATTACTATAGAAGATCCGATAGAATATCTTCACCGCGATAAAAAGAGTACGATCAGTCAAAGAGAAGTTGGAGTTGACGTAACGGGTTTTGCTCGTGGACTCAGGGCTTCTCTAAGAGAAGACCCGGATGTCATTCTCGTTGGTGAAATGAGGGATAAGGATACAATCGAAACAGCTCTTTTAGCCGCTGAAACAGGACATCTTGTCATGAGCACTCTTCATACACTGGACGCACCTGAAACAATCAATCGCATAATTTCAGTCTTTGCTCCACATCATCAGAGACAAATCAGGCTTCAACTCTCCACTATTATTAAGGCCTGCATTTCTATGCGACTCATTCCTAAAAAGGATGGACAAGGAAGAGTCCCAGCTATTGAGGTGATGATTAACACTCCTTACATTGCAGAATGTATACGCGACAGGGAAAGAACCGTTCTTATTAGAGATGCGATCTCTGCGGGAGTTTCGCAGTATGGAATGCAAACATTTGACCAGTCAATTTACCATCTTTACAAAGAAGGCTACATTTCTTATGAACAAGGGTTGAGATATTCATCTAGTCCTGATAATTTTAAATTAAGGGTCATGGGGATCCGTTCGACTTTGGATGTTGCTATGGACGATATGGAAAAACAGATGGGCCAAATAGACAGGAGAGAACAAGAAAAGGCCAAAGAAGAAGAAAAAAAAGAAGAAGAAGAAACTGAAGAAGAAGAAAAAAAAGAAAAAACATAACGGTAAATGAATGTTCAGGAAATCAGAGAAACATTTTTAGATTTTTTTACCAAAAAAAATCATAGAATAATTAAGAGTTCTTCGCTCCTTCCAAAGGATGATCCTACCCTTTTGTTCACCAACGCAGGAATGAATCAGTTCAAAAACATATTTTTGGGGCTTGAAAAAAGAAGCTACAAGAGAGCCACATCAGTCCAAAAATGTATGCGGGTGAGTGGCAAGCATAACGACTTAGATCAGGTTGGAAAAACGAATAAACACCATACTTTTTTTGAAATGCTCGGTAATTTTTCTTTTGGTGACTATTTCAAGAAAGAAGCTATTGAATATGCTTGGGAGCTAATCACAGAAATCTACAATATGAAAAAGGACAAACTCTATATAACTGTTTATGAAAAAGATGAGGAAACCTTTAAGATTTGGAATGAGGACATTGGAATTTCTACGAACAGAATATTTCGCTTCGGGAAGGAAGACAATTACTGGGCTATGGGAGAAACAGGGCCTTGCGGGCCTTGTTCTGAAATCCATTATGACTTAGATCCAGGAATCAAAAAAGGAGATCCCTGCACCTTGATTGAGAATGGAAGTGACCGCTTCTTTGAATTATGGAATTTGGTCTTTATGCAATATCACCAAGATGAGAAGGGGCAATTGCATCCTCTCCCATCTCCCTCTATCGACACAGGGATGGGACTTGAAAGGGTAGCTGCTACACTTCAAGGTAAAAAGAACAATTTTGACACAGACCTTTTTCTTCCTCTTATCGAAGCCATAAGCAATATTTGCTGTAAAGAATATCCATCAAGTGAGGAAGCAGATATTTCCGTTAGGATTATTGCTGACCATATTAGAGCTATTTCCTTTTTAATCGGAGATGGTATTATGCCTTCTAACGACGGACGAGGCTATGTTTTACGGAAGCTGATTCGCCGCGCCTTTCGTCACGGGAATTTCTTAGGAATAAAAGAACCTTTCCTGTACAAGATAGTGGGAGTAGTAAGCGACACAATGAAAGATGCCTATCCAGAGCTGTTGTCTTCCTCAAACTACATTTCGAAAGTCTGTCTTTCTGAAGAAAGGCGTTTCTCACTCACTCTCTCTTCAGGCCTTCGTACTTTTAACCAGTATGTCCTAGAAACCAAGAGAGCCAATCAAGAAATACTCCCAGGATCAAAATTATTTAAATTATACGACACATATGGTTTTCCTCTTGACCTTTCAAAAGAATTAGCAGAAGAAGAAAATATGACTGTAGATGAGGAAGGCTTTTTTAAAGAATTGGAGAAACAGCGTAAGCGGGCGCGCCTGGCCTGGAAGGGAGATGCCAGACAAAAAGAAAAAAAATGTTACGAAAAACTGAAAGATAGCCCGACTCAATATGTAGGATACGATGAAGTAAAAATTCCAGAGGCAAAAGTGGTCGCTATAGTAAAAAATGGAACAATTGTTCAGGAGCTTAAAGAAGGCGATTCCGGAGAAATATTCCTAAACAAGACGCCTTTTTATGCAGAATCTGGAGGCCAGGTCGGGGATTCAGGGATTTTAAAAAATGCGCATTTTTCTGCATCGGTAGATACCGTTTATTTCCCCATACCTGGAGCTATAGCACATAAAATCAAAGTGATTTCAGGAAAAATTCGAGTCAATGATATAGTGGAAGCTTCGATCAATCTCTCACAGCGAAAGGCTATAAGTAAAAATCACACAGCAACTCACCTTCTACACGCTTCTTTAAGACAAGTTCTTGGAGATCATGTAAAGCAAGCCGGTTCCTTAGTATCTTCCAAACGATTCAGGTTTGACTTTACCCATTTCTCTCCTTTAAGCACTTCAGAATTGAGACAAATCGAATCCCTTGTCAACGAAAAAATTCAAGACAATATTAAAGTAGAAACGACTGTGACTTCTCTAGAAAAGGGAATAAAAAATGGTGCTGTTGCTATTTTCGAGGAAAAGTATGGAGAAAAAGTACGGATGATTACAATCGGCGACTTCAGTAAAGAGCTTTGTGGCGGCATCCACGTGTTTAATACAGGAGAAATCGGTCTCTTTAAGATTACATCAGAAACAAGTGTTGCTGCCGGAATGAGAAGAATAGATGCTTTGACAGGAGAAGAAGCCATAAAATACATCCAGGAAATCGAGGATATTTTGACAGAAGTTCAGCAGACATTAAATTCTCCAAGAAAAGAAATTCTAATTCAAATTGAGAAGTTAAGGGACTCCTTAAAAGAGATAGAGAGAGAAAGCAAATCATTGAGGCAAAAACTTGCAAATATCCGGTACCAAAAAAAAGAGGAACTGGTTCAGAAAGTCAAGGGAATCTCCGTCATCATCCAGAGGGTTGAAGGGTTGAACAACTCTGAACTCAGGGAGCTGGCTGATTCTCTTAAACAAAAAATCGGCTCTGGAATTGTTGTTTTAGGTTCTTTTTCTGGAGAGAGAGTTTTCCTCATAACAGCCGTAACAAAGGATTTAACCAAACGTATAAAGGCAAATGAATTCATCAAAAAGATTGCACCAATTATAGGGGGTGGGGGAGGAGGGCGTTCAGAATTCGCCCAGGCTGGAGGAACAAAGCCAAATAATTTGAACCAGGCATTAGAGAAAAGCTATTCAATTTTAAAAAATATGGTTAAATAGAATCACAAATATAAAATTAAAAACTCAATATTATGGGAGGGAACTTTTATAAATATCACCCCAAAAGAGGATTGATTTAATCTTAAAATTCTGACATTATACATATACTTTACTGACGATGAAAGAAAGAAAAACAGTTTTAAGGCTTCTCTTTCACAAGAAAATCTTCTCATTAGGAGTTCTCTTGCTTTTTGTTCTTCCATCCTTAAAAATGGAAGTTCAGGCTAATCAAGAATTTAAATCGAAATATAACGATATCATTGAACCGCTTGCTTTAAAATATAATGTTGATCCTAAGCTTATTCATTCAATAATACGTGCTGAGTCAAACTATAACAGTATAGCAGTCTCTCCAAAAGGAGCTGTAGGCCTCATGCAGCTAATGCCAGAGACGGCAAAAGAATTTGGAGTGGAAAATTTATATGATCCCAAAGAAAATATCGAGGGGGGAGTAAAATACCTCGATTATTTATGCAAGCTTTATAACAACAGAAAAGACTTAGTGCTCGCAGCCTATAATGCTGGTCAGGAAGCCATAAAAAAGTATGGCGGAATTCCTCCTTATCCCGAAACAATTAATTATATAAAAAAAGTGAATGGTTCCCACAAAAAATCAACCATAAGAAGAAAAACTATAATCTATAAATTTTATGACAAATCAGGAAGATTGATCTTTACAAACGATCGCACCTATTATTTGTTAAATAAAAAGAAACAAAACACTAACTCAAATTAAACTCACTCTGCTAAAATCAAATCCAGTACATATCCCTGGTGGGTTCTTCGCAATAATGGATACCTGAATATAACAATGCCAATATGACCGAAGAATCTGAGAAGGGTATCGCTCCAGTCGGATTTTTAACGCCATTCCCTCGCCATTCCTCTCGGCCCTGTGGAACTCCGCCTGTTTATTCGTACACCCGCAATGATGTCCCTCAACCATCCCTAACACCACCCGGTTGAATCTAGCGTGCTCAGACAGTCCTCGGGGCCCTTCGGGCTTCCCTCGAGGAACAACTCGGAAAGGCTAAATCCTCCGATGTCGCTCTGACTCCTTCTCAGATTCTGTCTGTAGTAAGACATTCCAAACTGTTCTAGGTGCTCATTATTGTGATGAGCCCCCTGGTGAGATTCAGGATTGACTATCACTTGTGTCTTTAGGAACATCTATTGCTCCTTGAGTCTCTTGAACTTTCTTTTTCTTAAAGAGAGAGATACCGATAATTCCCCCCAAAACTCCTAACGCAGAAAAAATAACAACAGAAATCACAAATCCAAGCATATGCCAGGAAACAGATGTTCCGATAGCTCCTCTTTCCAGCCAGGTTTCCCACCCAGAAGGCATTTCATCAGCGTACTCGCTAACCTTTTCCATGATATCTCGGAAAAATTCGCTGCTCATAGCTCCAAAAGGTATACTGACAATAGCATCAACTACTGCTGCAATAATCCCTGTAAAAATTCCGACGATGGCTCCATCACCAGCACTTAGAGCCACGGGCGAATTCTTAACAAGTAAATAGGAAGCGAGCATTGCTCCTCCTATGATCCAGATACAGCAGAGACAGTTCACAAATGGAATCCCTGATAGAACTCCCGCTACAGCTCCACCTGTCAAAGCTGGAACAAACATTCCTGGTCTTTGATTGCTCATTTTTCCTCCTTCCTAATTTGTTTCTATTATTCTATTTTGATTCATATTCTAATTTCAAGAGATATTTTAACATACGTTTAGTCCGGATAGACCATTGAGGGTTTGCTAAGAAAAAAAAGCATAAAATCCCAAGCACCAATGAAAGAAACTCGAAAATTTATCTTTTTAAAGACCTAAATCTTTCTTGCATCTTTTTGTGTAATAAAAGCATCAGATATACCAGAGATAAAATAAAAAGGGAGAATGATTCCCCATATAAATCCAAAAAAGAACCTTAACCAGTTAGAAGTCATCCAGAAAGAAAAAATGTTCCCTGCTGTGTCAACTACTACGGGCAGAGAAATTAGGATAAACGTCCTTGTTTTAGGCACTGATACCGAGGAGAAACCTCTTATGAAGGGGTAGATCCAGGTGCCTATCAAGAATCCAAAATAGATTCCAAAACAGCGTGCGCAAACAGCAAGAGGATGTCCAAAAACAGAAAAACAGCGAGAAGGAATTTGATGACATATTGAAGAGAATATAGCATAAATGAGATCGTTTAAATTTAATGATTGGCTCCTGAGATAAGGAGCAAGAAAAATTGCTGCTAACCAAATGATTATTCCAAAAAGTGTAGAAATATATACGAGAAGAACTTTGTTTTTTGCTTTCATAACTATAAAGCAATTCCGTTGAGTCAATTTTGACAGTTTAGTCAGTTTAATCAGATAAATCAATAAAAAAACAGGTATCCATTATTGCAATGATCCAAAAAACATTTAGCGACTAGTCTAGTTTTTTTTGAGGAATTTGCGAAATATTTGACAGAGCACTCTTCAAAAGTGTAAATTTATTCCTAGTTTAATTTGTTATTTGACAAAAATTATAAAAAAAGGAGGATAGGATGAAAAAATATAAAAAAGTAGCAGTCATTTCAATTTTTACTCTTGTATTTATTCCATTTTCATTGCTTCTTTCTCAATCAGAAAAAGCCTTAAAAATTTTTGAAAAAAACAAAGGAAGCATCATATCTTTTGTTTCTTTAGGGGAAAACAAAGAAGAAATTTCCAGGGGAACAGGATTTGTAATAAGCGCCGGAATTATGGCAACAAGCTTCCATTCCATCAGTCAAGCTAAATCTGTAGAAGGAAGGAACTTTAAAGGGAAAAAAGTAAAGGTTGAAGGGATTGTGGCTATTGATAAAAATTTCGATATAGCCCTTGTAAAAATTAAAAGTAAAGCACCAGCACTCTTGTTTGGTAATTCTGATGATGCAGAGGAAGGTAAAGAAATCTTTGTGATAGGAAGTAATGAGTCAGGAGAGATCAAAGTCCTCGATGGAGAGATACATAGTCTTCTTGAAATTTCTCCAAATCAAAAAATGATTGCTACGACTCTGGCAACTCCAGAAAGTTTTAGCGGAGCCCCTCTAATCGATTCAAATGGGCAGGTATTTGGAATGATTGTCTTTCTCGACAGGAGATCAAAATTTGTTCTTCCGTCTAATGTGATAAAAACTTTGCCGAAGAAAAGCACTGCAACTAAATTTAAAGATTGGAAGCCTGAGGATTACTTTTCAACTCTTGAAGGATCTTTTCTTGCGGGGAGGGTATTTCTTGCGCTAAAGGATACAAACAATGCCGAGAAATTCTTGAAAAAAGTCACGGCACAAAAGCCCAACGACCTTGAAACTTACATTCTATTAGCATCTGTTTACATAAACCAAAGAAATTATTCATCCGCTGCCTCTACATACAAGAAAATTATCGAGTTAAATCCGTCTTTGGATAGTGCTCATTTAGGGTTGGGGACCGTCTATATAAAGATGATGCGCTGGAAAGATGCCATTGTTCCCTTAGAAAAAGCCGTAGAGCTCAATCTCGATAATAAAGAGGCCTATTTCCAAATCGGAAGCGTTTATGAAGAACTCAAGGAATTTGATAAGGCGGCTGAAGCCTATGAAAAATATCTAAGTCTAAATCCTGAAAATTCAGGGGAAGTCTATAACCGCCTTGGCCTATGTCAAATGGAGATCAATCAGTTTGAGAATGCCATTAATTCTTTTCAAGAAGCATTAAAAGAAAAACCTCAGGATATTAGGATGAATTTTGTGTTAGCCCAGGCCTATCAGAAAGCATCCCAGTTTGATAAGGCGGCTGAAGCCTACAATTTCCTCGCTGAACTCAGCCCTGAAGATGCAAAGGTTTATTTTAACAACATTATAAGAATGTATGATGTGGCCAATATGCCTGATAAGGCTATCGAAGCCTCAAAAAAAATTACCGAGCTTGACCCAAATGATGCTGATGCATTTTATAACACTGGGTATATGTATGTTAAACTTAAACAATATGATGAAGCTATCGAAGCTTTTAAAAAGGCCGTAGAAATTAGGCCAGACTTTGAATATGCTTATTCAAATCTCGGCTTCTGCTACAGCAATTTAAAAAAATACAATGAATCTATAAAAGCTTATGAAAAACTTTTGGAAATTTTCCCTGACAATGCTGGTGCTTGGCTTAGCATTGGGATTGGCTACATGCAGCAAAAAAAATTCTCGTCTGCTGTTGAACCCTTTCTTAAAGCAACCGAACTAAATCCTAATAGCGGCGTAGCCTATTACAATCTGGCAATTACATACTTGAACCTCCGCGACAAATACAGTGCAAGAGAAATTTATAAAAAATTGAAAACTATTGATCCAAATCTTGCTCAAAAGTTATTAAAATTATTTTGATCAGGATCTAGGGTTTACAGCGAAATATTTCTGATATCCATATGGAAACAAAGCTTTAAGATTATATGTGAGATTTTTCCTGCTGATTTTATGCTGATAAAATTATTTACTCGTACATGTAAAAACTGGGGTATTTTACATCATCTCTTTTGACCCGGTTACTATGTTCTAGCAAAGTGAAAGAAAAAGCACTGAAGGAAAAAAAAGGCTTTATCAGATAGGAAAAAAGCGGGATTGAGATGAAAATTGAGAGGATTGAATTATCACTTTTAAAGCTTCCCTTTGTTCATTTTTTTGAAACAAGCTTTGGCCGAGAAGAAGAGCGGACCTTCATCCTTGTAAAGGCTTATGCTGAAGGAATTTGTGGGTATGGAGAGGTAGTAGCCGAAACAGATCCCTTGTATAGTTACGAGACGACTTCAACCGCATGGCTTCTCTTGAAGGATTATTTGATTCCCTATGTGTTTAAAAAATCCATTATTCATCCTCAGGAGTTTTATGAAGGCGTAAAAAAATACAAAGGACATCCCATGGCTAAAGCCGGACTTGAACTTGCCCTATGGGACCTTCAAGCCAAGAAAGAAAATCACCCACTGTGGAAGGTTTATGGAGGCATAAAAACAGAAATTCCATCTGGAGTCAGTGTAGGGATTCAGGATTCTGTCACTCAACTTTTAGAAAGAATTCATTTGTTTCTTAACCAAGGCTATCAGAGAATTAAAATCAAGATTAAGCCAGGTTGGGATATTGATATCTGCAATGAAATACGGAAAGAATTTCCTGATATTCTCCTTCAAGCAGATGCCAACGGAGCTTACAGCTTTAATGAAAAAGAAATCCTAAAAAAACTGGATGCATTCAATCTATTGATGCTTGAGCAGCCTTTTCCGCCTTATGATTTGTGGGATCACAGTAGATTACAGATGGAGATGAAGACACCGCTGTGTCTTGATGAGAGTGCACTTTCTGCAGATTCTGTTCGAAAAGCCTATGAGATGGGGAGTTGTCGGATCATAAACATAAAGGCCGGACGAGTAGGAGGGATTGTTGAGGCAATAAAGATTCATGATTTCTGCCAGGAAAATTCTCTCCCTGTCTGGTGCGGTGGTATGCTTGAGTCTGGAATAGGCCGCGCACATAACCTTCATCTTGCCACACTGCAGAATTTCAAATTTCCCAATGATCTTTCAGCTAGCAAAAGATACTATGCGGAAGATTTAATCGAGCCAGATATTAAAATATCCAGTCAGGGAACGATTAAGGTTCCAAATTCACCAGGAATAGGTGTATCACCCCAGGAGAATAGAATCAAGAAGGCCACTCTAAAACACGAAGTATTTAAACCTTAAAATTACAAATGACTTTGTGATACTATTGGCAATTAGTATAAATATAGAGGCTATTTAAATATTGGAATGAACATGAATAAAAAAAGCATTATGAATAAACTCATCGAACACTATATTCAGAGTCATAAAAAATCTAAGGCGCTTTTCAAGGAAAGCAGCCAATACCTAATCATAGGAGGAAGCCATAATCTTCGTTTTTTTGCTCCTTTCCCTTTCTATGATGTCTTTTGCAGCGGTTCTAAAGTTACAGATATAGACGGAAATACCTATATAGATTTTTGGCAAGGGCATTTTGCCAATATCTTAGGGCATAATCCAAAAATAGTCCTCGATACTTTACTCGAGTATTTTAAAAAAGGAGAAGGGTTAGCAACCGGGTTCCCGGGTATCTACCAAAAGGAATTGGCACAATTGATACTCAAGAGAATTGATGCAGATAAGATCCGCTTTACTACAAGCGGTACTTTAGCCTCGATGTATGCCATCATGTTGTCCAAAGCTTTTACAAAGAGAGATTTGGTGATGAAAGTAGGAGGAGGTTGGCATGGTTCCCAGCCCTTTTTATTAAAAGGAATATCAATCTACAAACAGGGCTTAAATCAATTAGAATCTGCAGGACTTCCCATAGGAATTGATTCCTCGATAATCATGACCAAATTTAATGATATTGAAGACCTTGAAGAAAAATTCAGAAAATACGGAGAACGAATTGCCTGCTTAATTGTGGAACCTTTTATGGGCGCTGGAGGCTTTATATTTGGCCATAAAAAATATATACAGAGAGCCAGAGAATTAACCAGCCGATTTAAAACATTACTCATATTAGACGAAGTTGTATCAGGGCTTCGATTTCATGCTGGAAGCATTCAAACCTTATATGGCATCAAGTCAGATCTATCGGTTTTTGGGAAAGCTATTGGAGGCGGGATGCCAGTCAGTGCAATTGCAGGAAAGAATGATATAATGGCCCTCTGCAGCCCTGAAGCAAAACCTGATGAAAAAGTTAAGTTTGAAGGCGGAACTTTTTCCGCCCATCCGGCTTCTTTATTTGCTGGAATCACATTTATTAAATATCTGATGGAACATGAGAATGAAATATATCCGAAAATAGGACACCTGGGAGCAAAAGTCCGCAAAGGAATTCAAGAGGTATTTTCGACTTACGGATTCAACGTGAAGTGCACTGGTTACGGCGATAATATCACTAAACACAGCTCCCTTATCGGCGTGCATTTTCTTCATGAACATATTGATCGGATTACATCTCCTGATCAGGTTTGGAACCCAGAAGTTTGCGATTGTGAAATAAGGGAGAAAGTTTTTAAATTAGCTATGCTCGAAGAAGGATTCAACATCTTTCACGGTTATGGTGCAATCTCTTATGCTCACACTGAAAGCGAAATTCAAGCTTCACTGGATGCTGTGGAAAGGATAGTCAAGAAATGGCATAAATACAACTTACATCTTAGTAAGCCGTAAGCCGTGAGTAGTAAACCGAAAAAACAAAACATATTTAGTTTAAGGTTTAATGTTGAAGGTTTAAGGTAAAATAAACTCAAAACTTGTTAAAAAATGAGAAGCAAGGAATGAATAGCAAGGAACAAAAACTGGTTTTTTCTCTTACCTGTCTTGTTTATATAGACTGAATAGACCGTAATAGGAGGAAAATTGATAAAAAAAATTAACGTTATAATTTATGGATGTGGTGTCATGGGCCGCAAAATCACTGAAGCTCTTTTAGATAAAAAAAGTTTTGAGATTGTCGGAGCTGTAGATATAGACCCTAAGCTTGTTGGAATGGAATTAGGAGAAATTCTTGACTCCCCAAAAAAATTGGGCATTACTATTGAAAAAGATGCCAATTCACTCTTTTCAAAAGTTTATGCTCATGCTGTTTTGCTTACAACGACTTCTCATCTCAAGAGCATTCTTCCTCAGATAACTCAGTGTGTAAAAGCAAGATTAAATATTATCTCCACCTGTGAGGAACTCTCTTTTCCTTGGAAGCGTTCTCCAGAGCTTGCTCAAAAGATCGACAAACTGGCAAAAAAGCATGGGGTCACTGTTGTAGGTACAGGTATTAATCCAGGTTATTTAATGGATACCCTTCCTCTAATTCTAACTGCGCCATGTCTCAAGGTTGATTCCATTAAAGTCACACGATCGATGAATTCAGCAAAAAGGCGCATTCCTTTCCAGGTTAAAATCGGAACAGGATTGACCCAAGAAGAATTCAGGAAAAAAATTGACAATAAGATTATCACCGGACATGTTGGACTTCTGGAATCTATCAACATGATTGCTGAAGGGCTTGGTTTGGAACTTGATGAAGCTACAGAACTACTTCCTGAACCATTCATAAGCGATAGAGAAATAAATACAGGTTTAGGTACCGTCAAGGCAGGTAATGTTATAGGATTAAAAAGTATAGCTTTCGGTAAGAAAAAAGGCAAAGAAATCATCACTCTCGAATTCAACGCCAATGCTGATGTTGATGAAGAATATGATGAAATAATTATCAAAGGAGTCCCTAACCTTCATGAAAAGATCATCGGGGGAGTTAACGGAGATATCGGAACAGTAGCCGTGACTATTAATACTATCCCTAAGGCAGTAGAGGCTCCTTCGGGTATTAAAGTTATGAAAGATCTAGCTCCTACTTCGGTTACGCTCTAAATTTCTTAAGCCGTAAGCAGAAAATCAAAACATATTTGGTTTAATGTTGAAGGTTTAAGGTAAAATAAACTCAAATCTCAAAACTTAGATTTAAGTAATGGGTGAGGAGTAAGGAGAAAAATAAAACGCAAAAAGAGAAGAAGGGAGCTAAAAACTAAATTAAAACTGACTAAATTTATGTGGAATTTGACAAAAGTTCAAGATTATGGTAGGAATAGATACTATTATCAGGCCTCAAATTTCATAATTAAACCTCATCTCATTAAAGCAACGTGATTTGGAGCCTAAATTATTGTCTCTATTTAATATAAATATCAAAACAAAACTAAGGGCAGGTGGCGAAATTGGCATACGCGCTAGGCTTAGGACCTAGTTCCTGTTGAAGGAGTGCGGGTTCGAGTCCCGCTCTGCCCATTTTTATTATATTTCGTTAAAAAATAGGAAAAATTTAATTATAAAATGAAATCAAATGTAAAAAAACTCAGTGAATGTAAAAGAGAAATCGAACTAGAAATCCCAGAAAACGAAGTCACAGAAGAATTCGAAAAAATTATCGTTCAGTATTCAACCAGATCAAAAATTCGAGGGTTCAGGCCTGGAAAAGCCCCTAAAGAAATCATAAAACGCATGTATTATTCCGAAATAAAAGAATCTCTTATTAATTCTCTTGCGCCAAAGGCTTTGAATAACGAGCTTAAAGCATTAAATCTCAGCCTTGCAGGAATGCCTATAATCAATGACTTTTCTTTCAAAGAAGGACATCCTCTTCGATTCAAAGCGCAATTTGAAGTATGGCCAGAGTTTGGCCTTCCAGAGTATAAAAACATTAAAGTAAAAAAGAAAATAACTTCAGTTTCAGAGAAAGAAGTGAACGAATCTTTAGAAGAACTCAGGCTAAAATCAGCCCAATACATACCAGTTGAGGGAAGGGGAGTGGCTGAAGAAGATTACGTAGTGGCTGAAATAAAGGGAAAAGACACAAAGACAAAAAAACACCTTCCTACAGAAAAGGTAGTCATACTTGCTGGTCATATAGAAAATGAAAAAATATTAAACGAAAGCCTGATAGGACTAAAAGAAAACGAAGAAACCAATTTTACTATTCACTATGGTAAGGATCATCAGAACAAAAAGTTAGCAGGAAAGAAAATCGAATATAATCTAAAAGTCATTTCGATTAAAGAAAAAAGCCTCCCGGAAATTAACGATGACTTCGCCAAAGATCTTGGAGAATTTGAAAGCTTAAAAGAATTAAAAACGAAAATTAACAAGGATCTTATTTCATCGAAGGAAAGTATTGTGAAGAGAGAAATAGCAGAGGAAATTGTTGAAAATATCTCCGAGAAATTATCTTTCGAATTACCAGAGATAATAATCCAACAGGAGCAGTTATCTGTTTTAAGACAATTTCTCTCTTCACAACCTCAACAGAGCTTAAAGAAAGAAGATATTGAAAATTTAAAAAGTGAAGCGAAGAAGAAAGCAGAGAAAAATCTAAAAAATCATTTAGTTTTGAGAAAAATATCTGAAAATGAAAATTTAAAGGTATCTGAAGAAGAAATTACTGAAGAATTAAGAGCTATTGCAGAAACTAATAATGTTTCTTTAGCACAAGTTATTGATAGTATTAACAAAGAGGGAAAAAAAGAGGAATTGCGAGACAATATACTTATCAAAAAGACAGTTGACTTTTTAGTTGAATGCGCTATAATAGAATAACTAGTTTCCTCATGATTTTAATTTATCCCCATTATGATAGATCAAGAAGGAAAAAGCTAAATTAATAGAGCAACCATGTGTAAGAGCAATCAACAAAAATATAAACACCGCACTTAAAATAACAGAGAAAATAGTTGAAAAGAGTGAAACGGATTTTTATAGCATGATAAAAGCAGTCGGAGTATAAACATGCAAACAAAAAATAACTCTGAAATCATCAAAAACATTCCTTTAATTCCCTTGAGGGACCTTGTGGTTTTCCCCTCAACACTTGTGCCTTTTATCATAGGCCGCCCTTCTTCAATCCAGGCAATTGAGAGAGCCTCAAAAAAAGATAAGACTGTTTTTCTATCAGCACAGATGGATCCTTCTTTAGATAACCCCCGCCCGAGAGATATTCATTCTATGGGAGTAAATGCAAAGATTATCCGTGCGATCAAAATGGATGATAAGAATATTAAAGTCATCGTTGAAGGGAAAAATAGAGCCCGAATCCTTGAATATCTAAGCACATATCCCTTTTACCAAGTTCTTGCAAAAGAAGTAAAAGAAGTTGAATGCGACAGTGTAGAGATAAGAGAGATTTTAAAAAGAGTCTTGACTCTCTTTGAGGATTATTTAAAGCTTAGCCAAAATGCAAACCTCGAGTCAATCATACCAGCTTTAAGGGACAATAATCCAGGCAGAATCGCCGATATTATATCATCTCACATGTACTTACCCCTAGATGAAAAACAAAATCTACTTGAGACTATAAACTCCCTTGAAAGAATGCGAAGACTTAACTTTGTTCTAGAAAATGAGATTTTAAAGATTCATTCAAAATTAGGAAAAGATGGCAAAAAACCTGCCCGCAACAAGCTTCCTTTTAGGGAACCAGGACAAAAAATATTCCCCTCGGGTTTAAATTTCAAAAAAGAAGATCAACAAAATGAAATAGTAGAATTCCGAAAAAATGTTGCGAAATCCAAAATGCCAAAGGACGCTGAAGAAAAAGCCAACAAAGAGATTGAACGGTTAGAAGCGATGCCCCCTATGTCCGCAGAAGCAACGGTATGCCGCAATTATCTAGACTGGCTCATTTTTTTACCCTGGAACAAAAAATCTAGAGAAAAAAGAAACTTGAAAGAGGCGGAAAAAATCTTGAATGAAGATCACCATGGATTAGAAAAAGTTAAAGAAAGGATTTTAGAATATCTTTCCATTAGACAGCTTGTAAGAAATCCAAAAGGTCTCATCTTAGGCTTTATAGGGCCTCCCGGGGTAGGGAAGAGCTCTCTTGGCCATTCTATTGCCCGCGCAACAGGAAGAAAATTTGTTCGTTTATCGTTAGGGGGAGTTAGGGATGAAGCTGAAATCAGGGGACATAGAAGGACTTACATTGGAGCTTATCCTGGAAGAATAATTCAGATGATTAAAAGGGCTGGATACAAAAATCCAGTCTTTCTGCTCGACGAAGTGGATAAAATGAGTATGGATTTCAGAGGAGACCCTGCCTCAGCATTGATGGAAGTTTTAGACCCTGAACAAAACAGTACTTTTTTAGATCACTATATTGACACCGATTTTGACCTTTCTCAAGTCATGTTTATAGTAACAGCGAATATAATCGATCCTGTCCCTAAACCTTTGTTAGACAGAATGGAAGTTATTCGAATTCCAGGCTACACAGAGGATGAAAAACAACAGATCGCTAAACACTTTCTCTTACCAAAACAGTTGAAAGCTCATGGCCTCAAAGATCATAAGATCAAAATCACTGATCAAGCCATTAAGAAACTCATTTGTGAGTACACCAGAGAGGCAGGAGTCAGGAATATAGAGCGCGAAATAGGTTCAATATGCCGTAAAATTGTGAAGAAAGTTGTCACAAAAGGGAAAGATTATAAAGAGATAGTAACGCCCAAAAATTTGGAAAAATATTTAGGTATCCCAAGATTTAAACGGTCAGAGATAGATAAAAAAGACGAAATAGGTGTTGCCGTTGGTATGGCCTGGACTGAATTTGGCGGAGAACTCTTAACTTTCGAGGTTACTAAAGTCTACGGAAAGGGAAATTTCATTCTAACCGGTCAGCTCGGGGAAATCATGCAGGAATCTGCTCAAACTGCATTTAGTTATGTTCGAGGAAAAATGTTTGAACTGAATATCGCTAAAGATTTACATAAAAACTTCGATATCCATGTTCATGTTCCTGAAGGAGCCATACCTAAGGAAGGGCCTTCAGCAGGGATAACACTTGCAACCTCTATTATTTCTCTTCTAACGGGAATTCCAGTGAGCAAAAAAATAGCCATGAGTGGAGAGATTACTCTAAAAGGAAAGGTTTTACCTGTCGGAGGAATAAAAGAAAAATTATTAGTTGCCCACAGAGATGGAATTAAAGAGGTCATTTTTCCTCTTAAAAACAGGCCTGACTTCAAAGATGTTCCCAAAAAAATTAAAGATAATATTACCATTCACTTTGTTGAAAATATGGATGAAGTTTTAAAAATTGCTCTAATAAAAAAAATTACAAAAAAGTCTGGAGCCTCTCCTCTTTCCCCAGAACTTCCAAGAACAAGAGAAGCAATAGATGGGGGAGAAGGCTCTCAAGAGCCACCTTTAACTCATTGATAATTAATAAGTTAAGGCACATTTTTCAATTTATATAATATTAATACCACAAAATCAACCATTAAAGAGGTAAACAAATGAAAGATTATAATTTAGCCGAGCTTGAAGAAAAAAAGACTGATGAATTATTGAAAATTTCTAGTGAAGCTGGTCTCAAAGACAAAGATATTAATGATTCAAACAGGCAAAATCTCTCTTTTAAGATTTTAGAAGCTCAAGCAAAAAAAAACGGTTTGCTTTTTTCTGAAGGTGTTCTTGAGTGCCTTGATGACGGATTTGGATTTCTAAGAGCTCCTGAATTCAGTTATCTTCCAAGTCAAGATGACATTTATGTTTCTCCTTCCCAAATCAGAAAATTTCAGCTTCGAACAGGAGATACCATATCAGGAATTGTGCGTCCTCCTAAAAATGGAGAAAAATATTTTGCTCTAATTAAAATAGAAGCCATAAACTTTTCCCACCCTGACTTCATATTTAAAGCCAGGAGAAATCTTAAATTTGACAATTTAACCCCTTTATATCCGAATGAAAAAATTAATTTAGAAGACTCGGATTCTAAAAATTTAAATGCTAGAGTCATGGATCTGCTCACCCCGATCGGAAAAGGCCAGAGAGGATTAATTGTCTCACCACCTAGAGCAGGAAAGACAACCCTATTAAAAACAATCGCAAAATCAATCGAAGAAAACCATCCAGAGATATATTTGATTGTTCTATTGGTAGCTGAGAGACCCGAAGAAGTTACAGATTTTCAAAGAAGCATACAAGGGGAAGTTGTGGCTTCAACTTTTGATGAGCCTCCTATACGGAATGCTCAAGTTGCAAACATTGTCCTAGAAAAGGCAAAACGACTAGTCGAACTTAAAAGAGATGTTACTATTTTACTCGATAGTATAACTCGTCTTGCTAGAGCCCATAACGCAATCATTCCTCCGTCTGGAAAAGTTTTATCAGGAGGTATAGATGCTAACGCTCTAAATAAACCAAAGAAATTCTTTGGATCTGCAAGAAAGCTTGAAGAAGGCGGTAGTTTAACCATAATAGCAACATCTCTCATTGACACAGGAAGCCGAATGGATGAAGTTATTTTTGAAGAATTCAAAGGAACAGGAAATATGGAAATCAATCTAGATAGAAGATTAGTAGACAAAAGGCTTTTCCCGGCAATCGATATTAGTCGATCAGGAACAAGAAAAGAAGAGCTTTTGTTGAACGATCAAGATCTTAAAAGGATATGGGTTCTAAGAAAAGTTCTTAGCCAGCTAAGTGAAATCGAAGCAATGGAACTTTTACTTGAAAAATTATCGAAAACAAAGAAAAATTCCGACTTTTTAGGAGCAATGAGCAAAGGACTTTAGATTTTAATGCTTTATTATCAATAATTTACAATAAAATTAATTGGATTTTGATATATTTGATAAGATAAAACGTCGCATAAGGGTTATTATGTTAACTTTTTAATCTTAAAAAAATTAACTTTTATATTATTTCGATTTTAACCTTTTAATAATTTCTTCTAGTACCTTAATTATTTCATCCTTACTTACGCTTTTTCTTTTAAATTCAATCCTTAATTTATAATATTCTGCACTTGATGGCTTATAGTTATAAACAAAATGCCCTAAACCTTTTGTTTTTCCTTTTATCTTTTTAGATAATTCTCTCGTATCTTCTCTTCTTAATTCTCTTTCTTTTATTTCAGTTATAAGCTTAAACATTTTATCTTTGTCTTTTTGTTTAGCTATCTCAACCAAAGTGCTTCTGCTTGTTATCCCAAACTGCTTACAAATTTTTCTTATATCATTTGGTATTTTTCCTACACTTAT
This sequence comes from Candidatus Aminicenantota bacterium, assembly GCA_030669305.1. Lineage (GTDB taxonomy): Bacteria > Acidobacteriota > Aminicenantia > Aminicenantales > Aminicenantaceae > DAOVDU01. The sequence goes on along the minus strand of DAOVDU010000002.1, from coordinate 38,059 downwards.
TATTTCTGTTATTGTAGATCTTGCTTTTCCAATTATTTCAGCTATCTGGTTGTGGTTGTATCCGTAAATTTCAATAAGTGATCTTAAACCATCAGATTCTTCAAACATATCTAAATCCCTTCTTTGAAGATTTTCTATCAATGCTAATTCCATAGCTTCATTATCCTCAACATTCATCTCTATGCAAGGAATCTCACCCAATCCAATTCTTTGTGATGCAACATATCGTCTTTCACCTGCAATTATTTCATATCTTCCCTCTTTAGGTCTTACAAGTATCGGTTCAAGAACACCCTTTTTCTTAATAGAAGCCATTAACTCTTTCATATTCCCCAATTCACTTCTCGCCTGATGTGGATTTGGATCAATTTCTGTCAAAGAAATCATTCGTATCCTTGGCCCTGCACTTCTTGATGATATGAGATCTACGAAATGATCATCGTGTCTCATTCCTACATAATGCGGTAACCCGCTTTTTCTAGTTCTTTGCACGTCTTATTATCTCCTCTACAACTTTTTTGTATTGCAATACCCCTACAGAATAAGGAGCATATGTAAAAATTGACTCCTTATATGCAGGACTTTCCTCTAATTTTACACTTCTTGATATATATGTATTAAAAACTTTTTTTCCGAATACCTTTTTTATTCTTTTTACCACATCCTTTGATATATTTGTTCTTTTATCATGAAGAGTTATTAGTACTCCAATAATCCTCAAATTAGTATTTGTTACCCTCTTTACTTTATCTATTGTCTCCAGAAGGTCGTCTGTTCCCTCTAAACAGAGGTATGATGACTGAATCGGTATTATTATTGCGTCTGCAGCTACTAATGCATTAAGTGTTAGCAGCCCTAAAGTAGGAGGTGTATCTATAATAATGAATTTATATTTCTTTTTAACATTCTCTAGCACATCTTTAAGCCTAAAGTGTCCATCAATTTCCCCAAGCAAAGAAGGCTCTAATTTAGCCATAGATATTTTTGATATGGCTACATCTAGACCTGGAATCGTTGATTTTACTATAATATTTTCTATCTTTTCCTGCCTGTTAACCATCACATTATAGAGAGATTTTCCATACCTATGAGGATCATTCACACAAGATACAGTGCTGTGTCCTTGTGGATCCGTATCAACTAAAAGAGTATTTTTTCCCATAAATGCAAGCGCAGCCGATACGTTTAAAGCAGTAGTTGTTTTACCTACTCCACCTTTCTGGTTAGCAATTGCAATGATCAAACATCTCCTCCAACATTTATGTCCACATGTAAAATATATGAAAAAAAATAAAATATCAAGAAAATAATTCTCTGAATGTCGGCATGCCGACATTTTACAGTTTTTTTGTTGGACTTTGGCTTGCCAGTCCTCCTGCAATCTCTCCTCCATCAATCACAAAATATTGCCCGGTGATAAATTCTGCATCATCGGAAGCCAGAAAAACAAAAAGGGCAGCAACTTCTTCTGGTTTACCAAGTCTTCCGAGAGGCACTCTTTTTTCACAATCTCGCAGCATTTCAGAAGTGTATTCCGCTTTCTGCATCTGTGTCAAGATGTAACCAGGACATATAACATTTACACGTACGCTTGGAGCTAACTCCAGTGCCATTGACCTTGTCAACTCTATGACACCGGCTTTCGATGCATTATAAGCCGCATAGAACGGATAACCCATTAAGCCATTTGTTGAGCCCATATTTAGAATGACTCCCCCCTCCCCAATCAGCATGATCCGGGCCGCCTTCTGTGCAATAAAGAACAAGCCGTTAAGATTCACCTGGATAACTTCGCTCCACTCTTTAGGGTCAATCTCTAAAAATGGCTTTCGCATGCTGATCCCTGCATTATTGATAAGTATATCTAATCCATTCATCATCTGGTCCATTTCAATAAAAGCTTGTTCAACCTCTATAGGATTAGAGACATCGGCAACTAATGTCCCTGTTAAAGCTGGTATCTTTTGTTTAATATCGCGACATCCTGCTTCATCTTTATCCAGGATCACCACGCACGATCCTTCTTCCAGAAAACGAGCCGCTATAGCCTCCCCGATTCCTCTTGCTCCCCCGGTAATGAGAACTCTTTTGTCTTTCAATCCACGCATGATTGTCTCCTTAACTGAACTTATTTACATTTGTAAACTTTTTCTATATCACATTGTATGGTTAAATGTTATTTAGTCAATGATATAGTCCAAATTCTCAAAATAAAAATATTCTAATCATCAGGTCTTTCTGGTTTATCTGGTTTGTCTAGTTAAAAATGCGATAAAACGAACTGTTAATCGGTTAGTCTGTTAGTCTGTTATTTTAATTAAAATATTTAACAGACTAACTGATTAACTGATTAACCGAGTAACAGACTAACTGAAATCAGATTTGAGCTTTTCACTAATTGCTATTCATTTATTTTTTGAAATTTAGTTTTATTTTTTTGACATCCAATCTATCTAAAGCTATTATTGTGAAATATCTTCTGTTTAAGGAGTAATCGAATGACAGTCTCTTTTCTCGAATTAGTAAAAAATAGAGTTGTTCTTCTTGATGGAGGCATGGGAACAGAGCTTATAAGACACGGCTTATCCCAAGGAGAGTGTCCCGAATCATGGAATGTAGAAAAATCAGAAATAGTGAAAAAAATTCATCAGAACTATTATGATGCTGGTTCTGATGTGGTTTTAACAAACAGTTTTGGAGGAAGTGAAATCAAACTTGCCTCGCACGGCTTGGAAGAAAAATGCTACGAATTAAATTATGCTGCTGCATCACTTGCAAATGAAGTAAAACCTTCAGGCAAATTTGTAGCAGGAAGCATGGGGCCTACAGGTAAATTCCTCAAACCACAAGGCGAATTCACTGAAGAAGAGTTTGAAGATGCCTATTCCACACAAGCCAAGGCCTTAACAGAAGGAAGAGTGGATTTTCTGTTAATCGAGACCCAGTATGACTTAAAAGAAGCTTTATGTGCATTGAGGGCAGCTAGAAGATCTTCCAATTTACCTGTTTTTGTCACAATGACTTTTAACCGAAATCCAAGAGGCTTCTTTACATTCATGGGAAACAGTGCTTCTCAATGTATAGAAGAGTTAGAAGCCAAAGACGTACCTGCCGTTGGAACAAACTGCACGCTTGATAGCAAAGATATGGTCGATTTGATTAAAATTATGAGAGATACCACTGCCCTACCCCTCATTGCCCAAGCAAATGCAGGACAGCCTGTGCTTTTATCCGATGGCAACGTGACATATTCTCAGAATGTTGATGATTATGTTAGTTTTATTCCTGAAATGATAAAAAACGGTGCTAACATCATCGGTGGATGCTGCGGGACAAATCCGGACTATATCAAGCGTATGGCACAAATCATTGCTTAGAAAATAGTTAATGGTTAATGGAAAATGGTAATATTATAATGTTATTCAATATATAATTATTGATAATAAATAATTTATTATTGTATATAAGAAAATTATTAATGGGAAAATTTAAAAACCCCTAAAATCATAGCAAGTATAAGAATAGAACCAAAGTGACCTTGATTTCATTTCCTGATTTTGTTACTGTTATTTCAGTTTATAGTTTCGTCTGATCAAGGAAAACCATTGCTTACTTCAGAGAATAATTGGATTTTTATAGAGGATAATCAAATTCGATGAAACTTTCAATTGTCATGCCTGTATTTAATGAAAAAAACACAATAGAAGAAATAATTTCTCGCATTCAGTCAGTAGATGTAGGTATAAAAAAAGAAATTATTTTGGTTGACGATTGTTCTAATGATGGAACCCGTGAGATTCTAGAAAAAATTGCTCAAAACAACATAAAAGTCTATTTCCACTCAAAAAACCAAGGAAAGGGAGCAGCTCTTCAGACAGGATTCTCAAATGTAGAAGGGGATATTATCCTCATCCAAGATGCCGATTTAGAATATAACCCGAGAGAATACCCCAGACTTCTGGAGCCAATCCTGGATGGCCGTGCAGATGCTGTCTACGGCTCCCGTTTTCTCTGTGGCCCACATCCTGTTCTTTTCTTCTGGCACTATGTGGGCAATAAAATTCTGACAACACTTACCAATATGACATCTAACCTGAACCTAACAGATATTGAAACTTGCTATAAAGTCTTCAAAAAGGAAATACTGGATAAAATCACTCTTAAATCGAAAAGATTCGGTTTTGAACCAGAAATTACAATCAAACTTGCTAAATTAAAGTGCAGGATTTATGAAGTCCCTATTTCTTATTCAGGAAGAGACTACAGCGAAGGAAAGAAAATACGCTGGAAAGACGGGGTCTCTGCCATATTCCATATATTCAAGTATAAATTCTTTGATTAGCAAGTCCATTTACTTTTTCCAGATAAAACCCCTATCACTTCTTTTCTTCTTCCTTTTTCTCCCAGGCCTTTATTCCATTGGTCATCCAATCTGGAGCTGGAGCTCCTTTCAGGTGATGGTCGAAAAATTCTGCCATACGTCTTGTCCAGTCTTTCTGGTTAACTCTCTTACGCAAACCATGGGCTTCTCCGTTGTAGTTGAACATATAGGCTTCCTTCCTGTGGCGCCTTAGAGCCATGATGTACTCAATTCCTTGATACCAAGGCACAGCTCCATCCTCATCATTATGCATCATCAGGATTGGCGTCTGGACCTTGTCTGCCCAGAAAATCGGCGAGTTCTCGATATAACGCATCGGCACTTCCCAAAGGCTTGCTCCTAAGCGACTCTGTGTCCGCTCATACTGGAATTGCCGAACCATACCACTCCCCCACCGGATTCCTCCATAGGCACTGGTCATATTGGAAACAGGTGCTCCTGCCTCAACAGCAGCAAATATGTTGGTTTGAGTAATCATGTATGCTATCTGGTAGCCACCCCAGGAATGGCCCTGTATCCCGATTGCTTCAGGATCGATAAATCCTTCCCTGACCAGCATATGAATACCTGGCAAGACACATTTAAGAGCATCTTTCCCTGGATAGCCAGTATCATATTCAATATCAGGCATCCACATCACATAGCTGTTGCTGACATAATACGAGGGATTTACAGATGAACCAGGAGAGGGATGACGGAAGGAGTTCAGCCTTTGATGGAGGGTCTCGTAAATGTAAACCATCAAAGGATATTTCTTATTGGGATCAAAGTTTTCCGGTTTTATCAGGATGCCTTTTAATGCTTTTCCATCAGCGCTGTAGAAAGAACAAAGCTCAGCTTTTCCCCAGATGAAAGGATTCATCTGTGAACCAAGATTAGTTATCTTGTCCGGGTTCTTAAAATCAACATCACTCACCCACAAGTCAGGATATTCATCAAACGAATAACGTGCAAACAAAATCCTGTCGGCCTTTTTTGCTTTCCTCAGCGACATGAATCCCTTGTTAGCCATGATTAGTTTCTTTGGAAGTTTCGTACCGTTTACACGGTCCTGGAAAAACCCCTGGGCCATTGTTTCCTCGTTTGTCGCACGAAGCAGCATTGTCTTTTTGGGGTCAATTGTAATTTCTTCCGGGTCCAATTTTATGTACCGAAATGAAAGATCATTCTTGCGCCCAAATCCTTCTGTAATCATACAGGCATTTGAGCCGTCAGGCTTAATCTCCCAGATATCGTATCGGTCATAGACCAGAATCGATGCATCGTCATCGGTCCAGCCTGCAATCCCGTAACCATAAGGTGGATTCGGAGTGTCCCAGTCTTCCCGTTCAAATCGAACATCCATCAAAGCTGTGATATTCTCCGTGGTTTTTGCAGCAATATTGTAAACATACCAGTCTTTCTCCTGAAACCAGCAGACATACTTTCCATTTGGCGAAAGTCTTGCTCTTCCATAGAGTTGTTTTTTCACAAGAGCCCGCTCACCGCTCTTCGGATCGATAACATAGACATCCTGATAAGTGCTGTCATATGAGACGAGCTTTGTATAAGGCAGAATGCTTTGAGCAAAAGCTACTTTCCCATTCCTAGATAGCTGAACATCAGGAATATCCTTATCAGCAAGCTTTACAAAACTCTTGCTGTCAGGATAATAAACCGACTCCCAGGTATTATTTCGCACTCTTTCAGCCATCTTTTTCTGTTGAGGTTGGGGGTAAGGGTCGTTCCAATGCCAAAGGTCAAACTTGGCTTCTTCTTCCTCTTCTTTATCATCTTCTTTTTCTTCATCGTGCTTTTTTTTGGGTTCAGGAATTTCTTTGATTCCGAACATCACAACTCGGCCATCCTCGCTGAAAGAAATATCAGATTTGTCACTGACAGCCATTCCCTCTGGAAAGCCAGGAAAGGAAGTATGAGAGACCCATAAGGAAGACTCCTGGCCCCCTGCCTTCCAACCGTATAAATTAAAGGTAGGCTCATCAGCATCCTGGTCATCTTTGTCAGTAAGAAAAGCCAGGATGGTTTCTTCCTTGTCCATTGCCCACTTTTTATAGTTGCCTTTTCCAGTCAATAGAGCCGTACTGGGGCCTTTTCCAGGACAAAGGCTATAAACACCATCTGTTTCCGGTTTCTCTTTACTAAAGACGATGTAAAGAAGGAATTTCCCGTTCTTAGTAAAGCGATAGTCCATCACAGACTCAAACTCTGTTTCGACCTGATCTTTAAGGGATTGAAGAACCATCTGAGTTCCGTATTCCTTTTTTTTCTTGTCTTTCTCCTCTTCTTTCTTCTCTTCTTCAGCTTTCTCTTCTTCCTTCTTTTCTTTTTCTTCTTCTTTTTTCTCTGACTTTGGAGGCGCCTCTTTTAAATAAGCCACCCATCCTCCCGCCTCTCCGGGAAGCCCAAAGCTTTTCACCCGCTTGATTATGGTTACACTGCCATCAGAAAGATCCATGATTCCCAGTTTTTTCTTGAGTTTCTCCTCTGACTTTTCCTTTTTATTCTTCTTGGCTTTTTTAATTTCTGCTTCGGACGGAGAGATCAAGAATACAACGTTAGTCGAGTCATAGCTGAATTGAGCTTTAGCGGCTCTTTCAGAATCTGTGCCTTCGCCCGAGTAGCCGATCGTATGGTGGTACTCCTTTTTACTCTTCAAGTTCTTCACTACAAGATCAGCTTCTCCATCCTGAGGTGTTTCGAGGTAAAGGACCCAATGTCCATTGGCTGAAATTGTAGCACTCACAATCGATTTCCAGGAGTCATAATCCTCATGAGTAAGAGAACGCTTTGTTGAATTCTTAATCTTCCCGTTTAAACCCGGAACTGAGAAGATCAAAACCGAAATGATTAAACACAATGCAAAAATCCTCAGAGCTTTCATAACTATATGACCTCCTAATTTTATTTTTTTGAGTTTTGAGCTTTGAGCTTTTAAGTATTCCTTTAAAGCCCATATTTTTTTAATACTTCTTCTGTCGGCTCACCTTTTTCGTTCCATCCGCGGACAACATAGTATTTCTGTATGATTGACCTAAAAAATTCTTTATCAAGCTTCTTCCCTCTCATAAAACCTGAAAGAGATTCTTCCTTAAAGAATCGTTCGGGTAGAATATCATCCTTATGCTTTCTTCCATTCCGTAAGTTATATCTGCGGGCCAAATTCGTTATTCTTGCTCCGATTTCTCTCAATGATTCCGGAGTGTGATTAAAGCCAGTTACAGCGTTTAATATAGGTGCTAATCTATCAAGTCCATACGGCACAAAATCGCAAATGATAAGGCAATTTCGAGTATTAATTTCGTCCAATCCATCCGCAGCAGTTTGTGGAATATCTTCGATTTTGAAATCAGTCCCCATCTCAGTCTCTGTACACCAAAGCCGTGTATGGCTGGCAAAATCTGCGACTGACAGAACGACTCCCATTGTAAGGCTGCCCTTCGGATTAACACCGGATATCTCCATCCCAAAAATATTTATCGCGAATTCCTCACTTCCCTTCCCAATCCGTTGAGAAGCAATTCTTGTTCCATTGGAAAATATATCACCAATTCCCTCTCTGCGAACCATAAGCTTTAAAAATTCTCTTTGAGCAGCAGCATTTCCCCATTCTAATTTCAAATCACCCCAGTCATTGATTAAACCTTTCTCAAAACACTCCATCGCAAAGGAGCAAGTTACACCAGCACTGATTGTATCAATACCCAAATCATCGCAGATCTCGTTTGCCCAAGTTAAATCCTTACAATCTGATATCTCGCATCCTGAGCCAAGAAACGCAGCCGTCTCATATTCAGGCCCTTCAACTTCATGTCCATTCCATTTTGCAATCTTTGAACATTGAATTGCACAATTAAAACACCCGGTATCCACCCAGTTCAATTCCTCCCTGCAGGTTTCGGATGAAATTCTTTCAAAGTCATCAAACTGGACTTTTTGGAAGTTTCTCGTTGGGAGAAATTCATATTCCTGACCGCTGCGCACACACTTCATCGTTCCTTTTTGGCGGCGGAATTTTATACCATCATTGTTCAGGATATCTTTTGTGAGCTTACTGTTTATATCCTGAAATTTTTCTTTATCGTAATAATTTACCGGGGCACTGCCATCAAGGATAATGGCTTTTAAGTTTTTCGAACCCATCACTGCACCAACTCCTCCCCTACCATACTGGCGGTATTTATCAACACCGATGCAAGCAATTTTTAAAAGATTCTCACCTGCAGGTCCGATACAAGCCACTCTTGGATTTCTACCGGAATGACGATTAAGCAATTCATCATGGGTGTAAAATATGCCCTTTCCCCAGAAATCAGAAGCATCCTTAATTTCTACATTTTCGTCGGTCAAATAGATATAAACAGGCTTTTCAGCTTTTCCAGTGATAACCAGATAATCGAATCCAGCCGCCTTTAACCGCGGCCCAATGTGTCCACCGCAGTGTGAATCAAGAATGGAGCCAGTCAGAGGAGAACGAGTAACCAGGCAGGTTCGGGCACTTGTTTGAACTCTAGTGCCTGTGAAAGGTCCGTTGACAAAAATCAAAGGGTTTTCTGGCCCAAATGGCTCTGGATTTGGAGCCATGCTCTCAAGCAATGCAAATCCTAATCCTTTTCCCCCTATATATTTTTCCAAAAGATTCCTATCAGTCTCTCCAACCTCATGTTTTCCAGCAGAAAGATCGATATGTATCCACTTTCCTGTATACGACATGACTGCCTCCAATAACGAGTATCAATTCGCCCAAAACAGAGTCTTTAACTTATTGACAAGTTCTTTAGCCTTATCCAAGGCAAGCATTGCCTGGCTATTCGTATAATCTGTCAGAAATTTCTTTGCCAGGGCCTTGTCCTCTTTGAACAGTTTAAAAGCAGCTTCCTCAATAGCCGCTTGCACAGAGAACTGTTTCTCCTCAAAAGAATCCCAAACACCCCGGATAATTTTTATAGCTCTTTTATAATCAATATCCGCCATATTCTCCAGCTCATTAAAGACATCAAACGCAAATTCTGGATCAAACTCAAAGCTTTCTTTTGGATAATTGAAGTGGTGATTCAAATCCATCTGTCCTTCAATATCCCCTGGTTTATAGTAAGCCCTGGGCGTTTCTGTTATCCCCAGATACCATGGAGTAAGGACACCTGAACATGGAGCAGCCGTTGTTCGCCATACGAGACACCCTATCTCCTTTGGAAGCCAGCTTCTTAACTGATATACAGCCCCCTCCTGTGTGCCAGAGCTGCAAATATTTGCTGCCATACCTCTTATTTTATGTGGAGAACCTAAACTATATTTCTTTGAGGTATCAAACTCTGTTCCTTCACTATGGCTTCTGAGAATTTTAGCCACATCATTCACTGTCATCTTGTGGGCGGGCTTTACTGAAAACGGAAGCTGTTCTTTAATTGGCAAATCAATGAACCTGCCGATCACCATGGATTGAGCATACCACTGCCGCGGATCAGCGCCATATTTATACATGAAGCTTCCTTTCCTTGGGGGCCTGTTGAATGCTTCTCTAAAGTTAAATGGTTTACCGCTGGCAGAATCATACCAGCCTCTTTTTATGGCATAATCAACAAGCCCAGGTGAGGCTATCACATTCTCTGTATCATTCAAATCAGCCTCGGCACCGATTATGTGCAGGTTTGGAAGCATTACCACTTCATCATCCGGACATCTTTGCGCAATCCAGCGCTTACCCCTTGCAATGGACAAAACCCAGGCTTCATTTGGATCTGCTATTATAAGTGACCTGCCCGAAGCAGAATAGCCAAAACGATTGAGCAACTCGCCGGCAATCCTTACTCCTTCTCTTGCTGTTTTCGCCCTCTGGGCAACGAGCCGCCTGAGCATATACCCTATACCTTCATCTGTAATATCTCCTCGTTCGACCAGCTCTTCAAAAGAGTTCTCCTTTGTTCCACAGCCATCTGAAGCGACTACGACTCCCCATTCGTTGAAATATGAGTCACCAAATGCAACACCAGGGTTCTGTTGCCATAACATTGCATAGGTTTCTTCTACTTCTGGTAAAAAGCCGCCATTCTTAAGGGTTAATCTATCGCCTGGTTTATGCTTTATTCTCGGTATATAACGATAATTTATGATCCTGCGGCCTCCATTTTGTTCATTATGGCCAAACAACACAGCCCCATCGGCCGAGGCTTTCTTTCCTACCAAAATAGTAAAACAATCCGCAGAGATATAAGAAACTGTAAATGCCACTATTATCAGTGACATCAAAACAACTGGAAATAGCTTTTTTGCCTTCATCTGTTTCTTTCCTTCTTTTTTCGTTAAGTATGAAGCTTAGTTCTGAAATCTACTTTATCAACTTGTCTTCAATTTTTCAATTAAATAAAAACCGCCTGTAGCTTGTTTTTGTTTCCTCTTCATTAAAAATTGTTTTATAATTACCACTTTTAAGGACATCTTTCATCAAGTGAACAAAATTGGGCGATTTTTCGTATATAAATATAAATTTATTAATGAGGTGAAGATGAGACAAAAAAAGCTACTTATTTTAGTCTGTATTATTCTTCTCACATTATCTGGTTTGACAGCCCAGTCTAAATTCAATTTTGACCGTTATCACACTCCTGCTGAACTGAATGAGGCTCTCAAAGATTTTGTTAGGTCAAACCCAAAAATCACAGCATTACACAAAATCTCGGTAAGTCCGGGCAAAATAGAAATAAACATGATAGAGATTGGCCCTGAAGTCAATAAAAACAAGAAAACCCAGCCTGCTGTATTTGTGGCTGCAAACATGGAAGGCACGGTTCCCATCTCGAGTGAAGCAGCGGTGTACTTGATTCAACTGATTCTCGAAAAGCCTGAAATCAGGAAAGACAAAACATGGTATATCCTACCCTGTGGAAACCCTGATGCAGCGGAGAAATATTTCACTAAACCCTTGATGATGGACGCTCGAAACGCTCATCCTTATAACGATGATATGGACGACAAAGTTGATGAAGACGGTGTCGAAGATTTTGATGGAAACAGTATCATTACCCAGATGCGAGTTAAGGACCCTCAAGGAGAATGGATACCTGTACCTGGTGACCCAAGAATGATGAAAAAGGCAGATTGGGCTAAGGGTGAGAAAGGAATATACAAGCTTTACACCGAAGGAATAGATAATGACAGGGATGGAGAATACAATGAAGATGGCCCAGGGGGTGTCAACATCGGCATTAATTTCCCACATCTCTTTAGATTCTTTACGAAAACCGGGGGCTCCTGGGCAGGGAGCGAAAAGGAAAGCTATAATCTTATTAAATTCATATTAGAGCATAGAGAAATTGCGATGACATTTACTTTTGGAGAGACCAATTTTTGTCTAACTCCGCCAAAAGGAGGCAGGAAGGGTGAGGTAGATCTTACAAAGATCAAGATTCCGAAACGCTTTGCTACAGCTCTCAATATTGACCCGGAAAAAACTTACACCATGAAGGAAATCATGGATATGGTCCAGCAGTTTGTTCCTGCTGGTATGGAAGTGACAGAATCAATGATTGCAAGCTTCTTAGGTCTGGGAGCTGTGGTGAATCCTCTTCCAGAGGATTTAAAATTTTATAAAGAGCTCTCAGAAAAATACAAGGAATTCCTCAAAAAGAATAAACTCGATGCCAAACGACTTGATACTTCGGGTGCAAAAGACGGTTCCTTTGAATTATGGGCCTATTATCAGCTTGGTGTGCCTTCTTTCAGTATGGATTTCTGGACACTTCCTGAAGTAAAAGAAGAAAAAAAAGAGGAGGCAGCAATCACACCTGAAAAACTAGAAAAAATGAGTAATGAAGATTTTATTGCACTTGGAGAAGAAAAGATATCCGAATTCCTGAAATCATCTGGAGCTCCCTCGAATTTTAAGGCTAAGATGGTCATGGATGCGGTTAAAAACGGTATGATGACACCAAAAAAAATGGCAGAAATGTTAAGGCAGATGCCCAAGCCAAAGAGTAAGGAAGGCGGAGATCCGAAAGAGAAAGCCTTGCTGGCTTTCAGCGATAAGGAATTGGATGGAAAGGGATTTGTCGAATGGAAACCATATAAGCATCCGACTTTAGGAGAAGTTGAAATAGGTGGTGTTGTTCCATATGCTTCCAATACACCGCCTGCTCGAATGATAGAAAAACTTTTAAAAGGACAGGTTCCCTGGGTTTTTCAGATTGCAGAAAAAATGGCCCGAATCAAGATAAATAAAACAGAAACAAAAGTTCTGGGAGTAGGACTTTATCGTGTAAAAGCATGGATTGAAAACACTGGTTATCTCCCCTACCCCACAGCCATGGGAAAAAGAAATAACCGCATATTTCCCGTTATTGTGACTATAGATGGAAAAAACTTCAGAATAGTCGAAGGCAAGAAACGGAGTTTAATTAAAGGAATTGAGGGCAATAAAAAACAAATATTAAGCTGGATCATTTATGCTGAAAAACCAGTGAGATTAAATTTAAAGGCATTCACCTCTATTGCTTGGCAAGATACAAAGCAAATAGAGTTAGGAGGTATGAAATGAAAAGAATATTTATTCTTTTAATCATAATGATTTTTTCCCTGTCAGCTGTTTATTTTTCAAGTAATCAGAAACATAAAGTGACCATACCACTCAGCTTCGATAATTACTACACCTATGAGACGGTTGTTGAAGCTGTTAAGGCACTTAATAAAGCCTATCCTCACTTGACCAAGCTTGATATGGTCGGGAAGAGCGAAGAAGGACGGGAAATCTATGCTTTGACGGTCAATAACCCCAAAACCGGGAGGGAATTGGACAAACCCGGGATCTATGTTGATGGCAATATTCACGGAAACGAGATTCAGGCAGGAGAAGTGGCCCTCTATCTGCTCAATTATCTCCTGACAAATTATGGAAAGAATGATGAAATAACAAAACTTGTAGATAAAAAATGTTTTTATGTGATTCCGGTTGTCAATGTGGACGGCCGCGTTCATTTTTTTGAAGATGCCAATACTCCGAGCAGCAATCGCAGCCTGCGCATACCCAAGGATGATGACCGAGACGGTCTGGTAGATGAAGATTTTCCCGATGATCTCGATGGGGATGGAAATATTTGCACAATGAGGAAACGTGATCCTTTCGGAGAGTTTAAGACAGATCCAGAAGATCCCAGGTTGATGATCCGTGTAAAGCCCGGCAAAAAAGGAGAATGGACAATCCTCGGTCAGGAGGGAATTGATAATGACGGCGATGGGAAGATTAACGAAGATTCTGAAGGCTATGTGGATGGTAACAGGAACTGGGGTTATGACTGGGCGCCTGAGTATGTGCAGCAAGGTGCAGGTGATTATCCCTTTTCAGGTACTGGAATCAAGGCCATAGGAAAATACATCCGAAAACGGCCCAACATTTGCATGGTATGGGCTTTCCACAATTCAGGTGGACTCTTTGTACGTGGACCCAGCACTAAAGGCCAGGGAGCGTATCCTCCACAGGATGTTGCCGTGTATGATTATCTTGGAGAGCAATCTGAGCGGATTATTCCAGGATACCGTTATATCATCGGCTGGAAAGACATGTATGCAACTTACGGTGAATTTTCAGAATGGATGTTTATGATAAATGGAGCGTACGGTTTTGTAGGAGAATTGTTTCAGGCCACAGCTGAGACTTTTAAGAGCATAAAAGAAGCGAAAAAAACAAAACCACAGACCGAGGAGGAGATGTTTTTTGGAGGAGGCAACGAGTTTGAAAGAGAAAGGCTAAAATTCAATGACCACCTTGCTCAGGGAGAACTGTTTAAACCGTGGAAACCTTATAAACACCCAACATACGTTGATATTGAAATTGGAGGCTGGATCAAGATGAGTTCCCGTTTACCTGCTCCTTTCATGTTAAAGGACATGGTTCATCGTAATGCCGCTGCTATTATCTTTTCAGCAAAACACACTCCTGAAGTAAGCCTGGATGTCTTTGAGATAAAAAAGGCAGGAAAGAATCTCTACAGGATCCGCACAAGACTCCACAATTCAAAAGCTATCCCAACCATGAGCTTTCATGCACAGAAAGTCAAACTTTACGCTCAGGATATGCTGACTGTTTCAGGCAAAAACATTAAAGTTGCAGCAGGAGGCAAGCTAACGAACATCTACAGAAACCAGGTTGTATATAAAAAATTCCGGCCAGAGCTTCAATTTTTGACTATCCCCGGCTTCGGAAAAGTGGAACATCAATTCCTGATTTCGGGTAAAGGAAAAGTCACAATAAAATATCAATCCAGGCATGCCGGAAAAATCGAAAAAACAATTACGCTGGAATGATATAAATGAAATTCCAAAATCAAAATCCCAAATTCCAAACAAATTTCAATTACTAAAATTACAAAACAAGTCTAATTATCTTAATTTTTTTTAGTTTTGGTCATTGGGATTTTGATGCTTGCCTCCACCTCGGGTCTTCCAGCAGGAACTTCTGATGGCAGCCGAGGAGAAGGGAGAGCACTGGCAATTGACACTGCCGTTTTGAGTGTGATATGTTCACTTCAGGATTTCAGCTGACGAAAATAGAGGAAATTGGCGAGGAATTGGTGCTATCGCAAAAATTAAATTCTTATCTTTCCGTATAAGACCTGGGGATATCCTGCAGTCCCCATTATATTCATTTTCGCTTCACTAGGCATTTTTCTCAATACGCTGATAGAAAAACCCGTTGAAGCTCTGGCCGGCATCTTTCTCACCGCACTGGGAAAGCCGGTTTATTATTATTGGAAAAGGAAAAATAAAAAACAAGAGAATGTTTCCCAAAGTACAACAACTTATGTAGGGATACGGCGGGCTTGATAAATCAAGCCCCTACAAATGAATTAAATCTCTGTATGGGAAAATGGGACCTGAACCCATTCTAAGAAATGTCTAATGTTGAGACCCGACCCCTTTTCTACACTTTATCCAGAGCTTGATTCATCTTTTCACCTTTCCTTGTCTATGAAATCTCCCATCAATTCCAACACAGCCGCGCCCATGGCTTTCATCCCTGTCTTGATCGTCATGTCGGGAAGCGGTGACCAATAAGGAGAATGAAGTGTCGGAATCCGCTCTCCAGGTATTCGAGCACGCAAAAAGAGCTTTGAGTCCACAGCTCCAAGCCAGAATATGCATATAGGAATCCGTGGTTTTACACGGCCGTATTCTGCAAAGTCTTCGCCGGCCGTGGCGGGTTCGCTAGTAAACACATTTTTATCCCCCAGGATGGCACGAAAGGCCTTGGTTATTCTTCGGGTTAATTCTGGATCGTTGTATGTGGCAGGCGTATGAATTTCTCCAACTTTAACGATCGGCATCCGGTCTTCAGGTACACCGGCAGCAACAGCAATACCCTTTGTGATTCTCTTGATAGAGGCCAAAATATTCTTACGGGCATTGTCTCCATAAGAACGAACAGTGAGCTGAAGAAAAACTTCATCAGGAATGATATTGTGTTTGGTGCCTCCATGAATTGAACCTACTGTCACCACAGCGGGAATGTTCGGATCCATTTCTCGACTAACTATGGTTTGTAGTGCCAGCACCAGCTGGGATGCCATGACTATCGGGTCTTTTGTATCTTGAGGCATCCCTCCATGTCCACCGACTCCACGGACAGTGATATCAACAGAGTCGACATTGGCCAAAATATAGCCTTCACAGGTGGAAACCATCCCAGCAGGGAATGGAGCATCATGCAGGGCGAGGGCATAATCCGGCCGGGGGAAACGGGTGAAAAGTCCTTCGGCAATCATGGATCTTGCCCCTCCGCCGCTTTCTTCTGCAGGTTGTCCCACCATGACCAGCGTCCCTTTCCATAGGTCTTTGATCTGGCTGAGCAGTTTCGCCATGCCGATGAACACTGTCATGTGGATATCATGGCCGCATGCGTGCATCACGCAGACTTCCCTGCCTTGTGCATCTTTGGCGCGGACTTTACTGGCATAAGGGAGCCCAGTCTTCTCTTCGATCGGAAGTGCATCCATATCTGTACGGATCATAACAGTCGGACCTTCTCCATTCTTCATTATTCCCACCACACCATAACCTCCGACATTCCTGGTTACTCCGTAGCCGGCCTGTTCCAATTCTGAAGCGATCCGTTTGGATGTGTTTTTTTCTTGTAAAGAAAGCTCGGGATTCGCATGCAGATGTTTGTACAGGGTTTCGAGCGATGGATACTCCTTTTCTATAATTTTTAGAATCTTATCAAATACTGCGGATGATGGTGTTTTTTCTGCCTCTGCAAAAGCCATGTCCGGAAAGACATAACACATTATAAAAAGTAGAAAGATTATGATTTTAAAGGTTTTGGTTTTCATTATTCCTCCTAACTCCTTTGTGCCTTTTTAGCAATTCGACAAACTCTGCCAATACCATTGCGGTGGCACCCCAGATCTTATATTCTTTGAATGAATAAAAAGGGACCTCGACTTCAGCACCCCTGATGGTCCGCATTTCTTTCCGGGCGTTTTTTGGATCGGCCAGATGATCCAGAGGGATCTCGATAACATCAGCCACTTCGAGTGCTGAAGGCTGAAAATCAGGACGCACATCAATCGTTGCTACAACTGGATAGATGCAATAGTTGCTCGGCGGGATATAGAGAGGAGTCAATTCCCCCAGAATTCGGGTCGAGCTCGAATCTATTTCGAGCTCCTCTTGGGCTTCCCTGAGAGCTGTTTGTGCGAAGCTTTCCCCCTTTTCCTGACGTCCGCCTGGGAAGGAAATCTGTCCTTGGTGAAACTCCACACGCTTAGTCCGGCGAGTTAACACTAGATGAAGCCTGTCCATCCACGGGTACAGTAGAACAAGGACTCCTGCCTTGTTGCACGAATCTTCCACCTCATAATACACTTTATGTCCAGACCTGGGATTGGTTATCATTTTAAGTTGCGCTTCTAAACCTGGCTTCGGCCCCTTAAGCTCTTTCTCCAGAAATTGAAGAACTTTATAGATTCTGATGGTTCCGTTGTTCTTTCCATCTCCAATCATTTTATTAAGATATGCGTATTAAGATATGCGGTCAGACTGCGCTAACTCATTGATTTTTCCGGAGTTAAAGCTAAATTTTATGTCAAATATGGCCTTAGAATAGCAATTTTGGGGGTAAAGTTGCCACTTTAAGAACATTACATAAGAGTAATCGCCCTTCTTTTCAAGTTATTCCATTTTAGCTCACTAAGCAGTTCTAAATCCCCTTCTTCTCCTGTAGCCAGCTATTTTTCCCACCTTTTCACTCTCGGTGATCCTGAAGAAGGCCATATGAATCACTTTTTTTCCAAATTTGAGGGAAGATCCTACAATCTCTTTTCCCTCGAACCGATAATCCCATTATTCCTTTCTATTATATATTGTTTCGCCAGAATTTATAACTAAAGTTTATTTCTTCGAAACACTCAACCTGTATCCTTTTTCTTTCTCCCCAAACTTCCTCAATTGTTTCAATTCTCTCTCATCTCCTCCAGGGACATCAATTTTTCGAACCTCTTATCCCTGTACAGCTTCTCCAGCGCTTTGTGCACTATATTTCCGAGAAATGTTTCGACAGTATCCTCTGCCTCGACTTTTATTCTATCGATATAGGCGTATTTATACTGCAAAGGGCAGGTCTCATAGGCCCCTATTTTTGAAATGCTAAAAAACGGCATCTTGAATTCTCCTATCAAATGGAGTTAGCCCTTGAATCTTGAATTATGAATCTTGAATTATTCAAATTTCAAGGACTGATCTCCCCTCCTAAATATTTTTCAAACCAGCCGAGGACACGATTGAGCAAATCTATCCGGTGCTTTTCCTCGCGGATTCCGTGGCCTTCACGCGGATATATGACGAATTCGGTTTTAACACCGTAGCGCTTCAACCCGCGATAAAACTGTTGGCACTGCCCAATGGGATCCGTAGTATCCTTCCCGCCACAAAGAATAAGAGTTGGTGTTCTAACATTTTTGACATGGGTTACGGGAGACCTTTCGATAAACAGGTCCAGATTTTCGTAGGGCGTGCCGAGATACCATGTATCGTAAGAGTTGATGGAGCTGGATTCAGTCCCGTATTCACTGGCTAGATCGGTCATCGGAGCTCCCGAGATAGCCGCCTTGAATCTTGGTGTTTGGGTCACAGCCCATGCGGCCATGTAGCCTCCATAGGACCAACCACCGACCCCCAGCCGTTCCGGGTCAGCAATACCTTGCTTGATCAGGAAATCAACACCTGCCATCACGTCCTTAAAATCGCCACCACCCCAGTCCCTTCGGTTCATCTCTAAAAAAGCGTTGCCGTACCCGATTGAGCCCCGGATATTGGGATAGAGCACGGCAAAACCTCGAGCCGCAAGCAGTTGGCCCCAAGCTTCGAACCTGTCGGACCAAACTCCTGACGGACCTCCATGGATCAGCACTAACAGAGGAACCCGGCTGCCTTCCTTATACCCTGCAGGTTTTAGGAGTGTGGCTTCGATTTCAGTTCCGTCGAAGCTCGAATAGCGAAGCATCTCAGGTTTTGTGAGAACGATTTCGTCCCACTCCTTGTTCAAGTGAGAGACCTGTTCGGCATGCCCGGGCCGTGGTGAAATCCATAGCTCTGGGGCCTTTGTTGCCGACTGACCCACAAAGGCCAGCAGCCCGGGGCCAACTACAAACGAACTCGAGGGACTCACATCAAAGCCTTCCAGTTTTTCTGCCTTGCCGTCTTGTGTAATGGCATAAAACGTGCTGTTAAACCCTGCCTGAACCAGAGCCAGAAGGCTTCTGTCCTTCCGCCAGAAAAAAGACCTAATCTGTCTATCGATTGAAGAACTCGTAAGATTCTGTGGCTGCCCATCTGGAATAGGCTGGAGATAGATGTCTCTGGCAATGGGAGCATCAACACGAGCCCCCACATAGGCGATGAATTTTCCGTCTGGTGAAACTTTCAGACTATGGAAAGATCCGCGTGGACTTGAGACCAATTTCATTTCTCCATCACTCACTTGGACCCTATAGATCCGGTTTGTGAACAGCTCGGGTTGAGGATGATCTGTTGCGGATATGACAAGATGGTCTCCCTGCGGCACCCAGCTAAATTCTGAAATTCGCCATTTTCCATAGGTAAGCTGCCGGACTTCTCGCGATTCCACATCTAAAATCCAGAGTTGAGGATGCTTGTCGTCGAGATCTACGACTCTGGCATCGTCCTTATCTTTTTTCCTTTTCTCCTCCTCTTCCGTTTCTGGCTCTGTGGCGAGATAAGCAATCTGTTTGCCCTCGGGTGACCACTCAAAAGCTCGGATTGCTGTCTTGGTTTCAGTCAAGGCCTCTGCTTCGCCTCCAAGCATACTTAAAATGTAAATCTGTGTGGTTTTGGATCGTCCTGACAGGAACGCCAGCGTTTTTCCGTCTGGAGACCAACGGGACCGGGTGTCGGATTTTGGAGAAGTTGTGAACTTCCTGAGATGGCGGCTCTTTATGTCAAAGACCCAGATGTCTCTGTTTTGCTCGGTTCCTTCAACTGGCTCTGATACTGTCAGTGCAATCCTGGAGCCATCGGGAGAAAGACGAAGATCGTAGAGCTGCCGCCTTTTCATAGTTTGTTCTGGAGTCAACTGTGCTGCTTCGAGAGCAACACTCGATGCAAAAAGAAAAAGCATAGACAGGATAACAAATCGCCAAACCTTCATTGCTTCCCTCCAATTAGTTGTTTTTTCTATTTTAACTTATCAATCAGCGGTATTTTCTTGGTATCAGTTTCCCCTTTCTCTGATATGACTTTGATGAGTTTAAAAAAAATTCGTGCATTAGATGGCTAAATAGCCATTATATTTTTTATTATCCCATCCAGAAAAGCAAGAAGAAATTGCACATAGTAAGCAGCTTTTTTCCCGTGACAGGATTGGCTGTCACTCTGTCTTACGTAAAATGAATGACTCGTGATAATGGGTCATTATTAAATACATCTAAATCAAAATGATAAGGAGGGAATAGTGAGAGAGCAAAAAAAAGATTTGCCGGATACGCCCAGGACAAAGAGATACGTAAGATGCTGGCAGAGAAGATGAAAGCAGCAATAGAGACAGCCAAACGTGTTTATGCAAAATGGACTTTGATAGTGCAGGGCCTGGGAGGAGATCGCCAGCTTCCATTTAGGCGACACACCGGGCCGTAAGGAGCCTACCACTGGTGAGATTAATTACAAGAATATTTTTAAGCACATATACAACAAAGGGTATGATGATGTTCTGTGCATGGATCATGGCAAAAGCCTGCCCGGTAAGGAGGGAGAGAAGGCAGTGATTGAAGCCTACCGGGCTTGTGATAATTTTTAGGAAACATTGACCCATATATTTTTAAGGAGAGATCATGAATAAGAAAAGCAAGGAAACAAAACAGAATATGTCCAGACGTGACTTTATAAAAGTAACCTCAGTAATTTCCCTGGCTGCCGCCGTGTCCAGAACAGGCTTTCTCCGTGCTTCTGGTTCGGATAAAATTCAGGTTGGTCTCATCGGTTGCGGCGGCAGGGGTACAGGCACAGCCATCGACTGTATCAACTCCTCGCCCAATGTGGTAATAACGGCAATGGGAGACATATTCCAAGATCGCTGGGAGAGCACCCTTGGCAGACTCAAGGAAGAGCTCAACAAAGAAACTCTTGCCATCACGCCGGATTCATGTTTTTCCGGTTTTGAAGAGCAAAACTCTGCTCATCCTCCCATAATTGAGGAGGAAACCTCACTTTTCATGCACAACGCCCTCCTCCACCTCGGGTCTTCCAGCAGGAACTTCTGATGGCAGCCGAGGAGAAGGGAGAGCACTGGCAATTGACGCTGCCGTTTTGAGTGTGATATTTTCACTTCAGGATTTCAGCTGACGAAAATAAAGGAAAATGGCGAGGAATTGGTGCTATCGCAAAAAGGAAATTTTTATCTTTCCGTATAAGACCTGGGGATATCCTGCAGTCCCCATTATATTCATTTTCGCTTCACTAGGCATTCTTCTCAATACGCTGATAGAAAAACCCGTTGAAGCTCTGGCCGGCATCTTTTTAACCGCACTGGGAATACCGGTTTATTATTATTGGAAAAGGAAAAATAAAAAATAAGAGAATGTTTCTCAAAATACAACAACTTATATAGGGGTTTGATTCATCAAACCTACATTTCGATAACATGTCTGGATTTGATTTATTCATAAACGGCGGGCTTGATAAATCAAGCCCTTACAAATGAATTAAATCTCTGTATGGAAAAATGGGACCTGAACCCGTTCTCAGAAATGTTGAATGTTGAGACGCGACCCCTTTTCTAACACTCAAGAATTTATATTATTGAGAATGAATTATGGCATCGGCAGTTTTTATGAATAATTTAGGTTAACATTTTTAGCAAAAGACAAGTATATTAATGTGGATGAAGAATGATGATGAACTGGTTGAGGAAGTCCTCAGAGGAGACGATGTTTCCTTTGAGATTCTTCTCCGGCCTTACCGCCAGGGGATCTTGAACATGGCATATCGAATGACAGAAAATTTGGAAGAAGCAAAAGAGGTCTGCCAGGATACTCTTATTAAAATTTATAAATATCTTTATAAATTTAAAAAAGGGGAAAGCTTCCAAAACTGGATATACAAAATAACAGTGAATTCCACCTATGATTTTTTGAGAAAGAAGAAAAAGTATGAAGAAATAGTAGAGAGGCAGAAAAGTCTGGCTGCCAGCATAAACCAGGATCCTGAAAAACAGCTTCTGAATAAAGAGATAAAAAATAAAATCAAGGCCTGCCTTCAAAATTTAGGTCCTAAAGAAAAAGCTGTTTTTATCCTGCGGGACGGAGAAGGATTTTCCATAAAAGAGACGTCAGAGATTCTTGGATGCTCATCTGTAAGTGTCCGGACTAATCTGTTACGTGCCAGGCAAAAAATAAAGACACAATTCGAAAAAATATATCCTGTAGAGGTAAGGGATGTAAAAAGATGAAATGCAAAAAGGTCCAGCGTTATCTTCCTCTGATTGTAGGTTCTGATATTTCTAAATCCAAAGTATCAGAGGTTAAAGCTCATATGGAAAAATGTCCGGAGTGCCGGAATGAATATGATTCTTATGTTTTGTCTTTGGGGAAAACAAAGGAATGGCTCGCAAAAGAAAGAGAAGATTGGGAAGATAGGGAATGGCAGCAGGTTGTTAAGATAGCCATTGGAGACAAAGAACCAGAGTTATCGCCTCTTGCTCTGTGGCCATTCAGGAAAGTCTGGGCTTATGTGATGATGGCTGTTTTTGCCGTTGTGCTTACTTTTTTTGTTATAAGACCTGGTTTTTACAAAGAGGGAGTAATCCCGGGAACAAGGATGGTGGCAGAATCCCAAGCTAAGCTCTTTGAAAGTTTTAAGGATAAATCAGAACAGGACATAATTTCCATGACAATAGTTTCAAAAGATACCGGGCTAAAAATAGTCTGGTTCTTTAATAAAAATTTCGATTTGGAGGATAAAAAATGAAGAAATTTTTAGCAGGCCTTTTAGTGCTTTGCTTTTTGGCTGGAGCTTCTTTAAATGTCTATGCTTCATCCGGACAGGCTAAAAAACCCGAACTGAAGACGGAATTTGTTAAGCTTAAATATATCAAGGCAAGACAGGCCTATGAACTTCTTCAGAGTTATCAAAGCTTAGGCTTCGGCCGTATTAGAATCCAGAGTGAGCTGAATATAATTACGGTTCAGGATACACCGGAGATTGTTGAGAAGATGCTTGCGCTCCTCAAGAAAATCGACGTCAAGCCTGTAGACATACTGTTCACTGTGGACCTGATTTTAGGGATAGGGGAAAGTTCAAAGGATGCTTCCAATGTTTCCCGATTTCTCAAGGCAAAGGAACAAGACAAGAAATTAGAATCTGATCCTCTGATAAAAGAATTAAAAAAAGTATTAAGCTACAAATACTACAATAAAGTTGGTTCTTCCTTCCTAAGAGTTCAGGATGGAGGATATTCTGATCACCGTATTGGCGGATCTGACCTGGATTTAGAGCTTAGATTGGTACCTCGTTATGTCCGGGAAGAGAAAGAAGATGTTTTTCAGTTAGAATTGAGGTTAAGGCAGTTTACAGGTTATTTCCATGAAGGAATAAAAAAATATCAAACTCTTATTAATACTCCTTTGACAATAAAAAGTGGAGAAAGGACTGTGGTTGGTGTCTCCAAGCTTGACGGTGGTGATAAAGCCTTGATCCTTATCCTTCAAGGAAAAATCGTAAAATAGGAATAAGCCGGTTTCAATTACTAAGATTACAAAACAAGGTTAATTATCTTAATTTTTTTTAGTTTTGGTCATTGGGATTTTGATGCTTGTTTGGCATTTGGAAATTCGTATAGGAATTTTATTACTTTACTTTACTCCTTCCCTTTTGAAGACGATTTTGCCACCCACGATAGTATAATCCACTTTTGAAGGCATGATCTCATCGTGTGGAATAGTCATCAAGTCATTGTTAAAAATGACCATATCCCCAAAGTACCCGACCTTTATCATACCTTTGCGGTCTTCCATGAATTCGGCATAAGCAGAACCAAGCGTATAGAGTTCGATTGCCTTTTCCATACTTAGTTTCTGATCCGGGAACCACCCTTCGCCCGGCTCGCCTGCACGGTCTTTTCTCGTAACAGCAGCATAAAGTCCTTCCAGCGGATCGATCGGCTCAACCGCCCAGTCGGTACCAAAGGCAATATGAACTCCAGCATCCAGAAATTTCTGCCAGGCATAGGCCCCTTTGCACCGCTCCATGCCGATTCTCTTCTCAGCAAACCGCTTGTCAGTGATGCAGTGGGTCGGCTGCATAGAAGCAATTACACCGAGCTCTGCAAATCGCGGTATATCAGAGAGCAGTAAAATCTGCGCATGTTCGCTGCGGTGGCGGCTGTTACGTTTTCCGTTAACCTCCAGCGCCTTTTCAATAGCATTGAGAACCCAGTTATTTCCTTTTGTGCCGATCGCATGCGTGCCAGTCTGAAATCCCATGGCATCTGCGGCAACAATCCTCCGCTCGTATTCCTCGTAAGGCATCATAGGCAGCCCGCTTGTGCTGGGGTCATCTTCAAAAGGCTCAAACATCAGAGCTGTGCCTGAACCAAGCGTTCCGTCGATGAAAATCTTCAAGTATCCAAATCGAATCCAGTTGTTTTCTTGCGGGAACCGTTTGCGAAGTTCATCAAGCCTCTTAAGGCCTTGCTCATCTACGGGCATGGCCATGTTAAAAGTAACCCGTAAGGTAAGCTTACTTTCGTCCTTGAATCTTTGAAAACGTTCATATTCTCCGTTGAGTTGTTGGATGCTCGTCACGCCGGTCCGCCTGGCCGCACCCAGGGCAAGTTCTAAACCTCTGTCAGCACGTTCTTCCTGTTCTTCAGATGTAAGTTTAACTGAACTTTCAACCTTCAACAAGCGCCTTGCTCCCTCTTTAAATATGCCAGTAGGCTCACCAGTAACAGGATCTTTGACAATCGTGCCGTTTGGAGGATCAGGTGTATCTTTAGTTATTTCGGACCTTTTTATAATGTAGCTGTTCACCCAGACTGAATGTCCGTCTGCCCTGCTGAGCATTACTGGATTGTCAGGAGCAACGACATCTAGGATCTCTTTTGTAGGCCATTTTTTTTCCGGAAACGTTTCGTGTTCCCAGCCTCTCCCCACGATCAACTCTCCGGGTTTAGACTGTGCGACTTTTTCCTTGACCATCTGTTTAATAGTTTCTACATCGTGCACATAGCGAAAATCCAGATTCATCATTGAGCGTCCACCGCTTGTGAAGTGGATATGTGCATCATTGAAACTAGGAACTAATAGGCGCCCTTTGGCATCGATCACTTTTGTGGTTCCCTCGCCGATATACTGATTAATTTTTTTGTTTGAAGTCACGGCGATTATGAACTCTCCTTTTACAGCAACAGCCTCAGCCCTGGGATTGTCCTTATCGATTGTGACAATCTCAGCATTTTTAATCACAAGATCTGCAGGCTCTCCTTTGTATGCCTTAGTACACCCGATGACAATGAATAACAAATAAACAGAAGTTAAAATAGCCAATAGTTTCTTTAACATTTTTAGCCTCTCTCCTTTTATTAAATTTTTAAATTGAGGACGGTTCTATTATAATAAGCTATTATCACAGAAAAAAACAAACGTCAAGAAAATGGGGAATGTTCCCTTTTGTTCCCTCTTTTGCCTTCTTTTATTGTTATTAGCTTACTTCAATTTTAAATCAATACTGCCTACGCCAGCATCTATTTTAATGTCAATTGAGACATCAGTTTTTCCATATGCATCATTGGTATAGACTTTCCCATCCCTATTCATTCCTTTCGTTCTGATAGACCCAATTCCCCCATCGACATGCACTCGAACACCGATATTCTCAGGAAGATAAAGAGTGTCACTACCAACACCGCCGTCAATGTTCACATCCAGATTCTGTCTTTGTTCACCCGAAAGGTCAACAATCAGGTTACCTACCCCCATATCAATGTCAAGGGAACATAAAGTCAATCCTCTAAAATCAAGCTTTCCTTCTCCTGCTCCAAAATTGATTTCAATATCAAGAGGAACATCATTGCTCAAGTTAATATCCCATTTATTTCGTGTCTTACCCACAGGAATACCGGATTTTTTTCCCTGTCTGATTTTGAGTATTCCCCGGTTGCCAGAGACATAATAATCAATTTCAGGCTTCCATCGGTCAACATTGTATAGAAATGTCCCTTCCATAAGTTCCCCTACCCCTCCTTGAAGTCTCAGTTCCCCTGCTCCCATGTGTAATTCTAGTTCTACAGATTCTGCTTCACCTAATTGAATAGTATGAGTTTCTTCCTTCAGCTCGCCAACTTCTACACATGCACCTATTCCTACGACTATTATAGTTATAAGTAAAATTTTTAGGACTCTTTTACATCTCATTATGATTTGCCTCCTTAATAAATAGTACGAAATATAAAAAATTTAGTTCAGTATCCATCTACCTTCAAAAAAGAGGGAGACATTCTCTTTAACTATAATCCTAGCTTGTTATTTGTGTATTTTGTGATAAGGAAATTTCTCAAATCTTTATACATTTTAACAATCTTTTCCATGTTCGATCTTGTGTAATCAGTCAGGAATTTCTTCGCTTGCTTTGGATCCTTCTTGTATAACTCAAGAGCTTTTGCATCGATGGATGCCTGTTTTTCAAAAAATTCAGCTTCTATCGGGTCACGAACCGCCCGTAAATCCTTTATGGCATCCTGCCATCTCAGATAGAGAAGGTTATCTACAAAATCGATCGCCCAACGGGCAGAATCCTCGCTAAATTTATCGGGGTCGTAGTTTTTATACAGGGGAGAAATCTCTTGAACTCCCGCATAAATAGGTACATAAGTACTGATATGCTGGTTATCGAGGTAAAACCAGTAAACGCCTCCTATAGGATCAGGCAGCCAGCCTCTCACCTGAGCAACCATGCCGTAGCCTCCTCTAGAGACCATACGACGCCAGGTTATGTCCAGCAACTCCCTCATGTCCTTAGTAGGAAAAGGGGTAGCCAGCGGACTTTTTACCATTCCGCCCTTTCCATCTGGAACAAACCAGTCAGCATCTGCAGTCATGTCATAGATTGTCCCTTCAAAAACAGAGCGCTGAAAGGCTATGACATCCTGCACTGACAGTCTCTTTTCAGGTTTTACGGAAAAGGGATAATAGGAAATATCCTCAAGATACTGATGGTATGCATTGTATCCGCTGAAAGCTGTGGAGAGCTTTTTCTTGGGCCATTCCTTAAAATTAGGAGCAACCGTGCTGTAAAACAGCCACAAACGGTTAACGGCCCATTCTCTAGGTATTGGTGCATAGATTTCCTGCCAGATAAAGGGCTTCCCTTTTTTCGGGTCATACCAGCCATAATCAATAGCCACCTGCATGTAATTCTCTGAAGCCATGAAGTAGTCTGGGTTGTTTAGGTCAATTTCTTTAATAATACTCCAGTTGGGGACAATCGCCACATGGTCATCCGGAACTCTTTGAGCAGCCCATATCGCACCAAGCTCTCCTTTCCCGGGTTCCCAGTCCATTCCAACGCTGAAAACTTCTAATACCCAGGCTTCATTAGGATCGGCTATACAGAGGGCCTCTGATTCAGGCCCGCAAGATGGCAAAAATCCATACTTTTCTACTAATGATGTGATTAATTTAATTGCCTCTCTTGCCGTCTTGCATCTCTGCAGCGCAAACAATTGAGCCTGTTCAATAGTCATTATCTGCTTACCTATCGTTTCATCAACCTTTAATTCATCCCTCTGGCTGAGCGTACTCTCACCGATGGCTAATTGAAACTCGTTCATCTGGGGATATCCTGTGTGAAAATAGGCATAGGTTTTTTCCACTTGGAGTATATATCCGAGTATCTTTCCGTATTTATACAAAGGCTTTTTGACATCTTGTAGTCCATAATAAACAGGAGCCATGGCCCCTTTCTTAAAAGTCTGCGCGGGAACCACATGGACCCTGCATTCGGGACAGCAACCTGTATGGGAGGTTATGACCGATCCATCCACAGAGGCATTCTTTCCAACAATTATGTCAGTACAATGGTCTTGAGCATTTACGAAAACACCCAAAAATATAAAAGAGACAAAAAATATGCCTGCGATTAAGATTGTTTTTTTATTTTGCATTTTTCTCTTTCCTCCTTCTTTATAACTACCTGTTATAAAATTTTAAAAAATCATCAATTTTATTACACAGAGTTATAAATAGGTTTGCAATGCTTTTATCCATATTTTATTTGATTTTAATCAGCTGATTTTTCCTTTTCAGCCGACCTTGCTTATGGTTTATACCACTTTTTCAAAGATCTAGATTCTCTCCGGTTTATTTCTTAATAAACTCTATATTGGCGGCACGACCTGCCCCTACGACTAATCCTGTGATTTTTTTCTTTTATTCCGGATGAACTCTATGTTCATCCATCTTACAGTAAACTTATCCCGGCTCATGGCTTTTAAAGCATCTTTAGGAGCATTCTTGTGTTTGAAAAGCAGCGATCCTTTCTCAACGACAAGCTTATAGATAGCTGGAAGCTCGTCATTATAATATTCGCCAGCATACTCCTCGAGCTGAGAAGGAGTCAGCGATTTTAGCCTGGGAGCTTTCACCAGGTTGATTTTTTCTCCTTCAAGGGTTATCTTGGCTCTGCGTATTCCTTGCTTATCTTCAGGGAAAAAATCGATAGAGATATCGAATGGGGCGTCCAATGCTCGAAAGCTTGTCTTACTCACTGGCAAAAGGACATACTTTCTTTTTCCTTCTCCTATCTCCAGCTTGTCCTCTTTTATCGAGATAATAGTCCACTCACCGGTCTTTTTATTCTGGTAGTTTCCTGCCTTTTCTTCTAATTCCTCCCTGGATAGAGTAACTGGCTCAATTTCCTTTTTCTTTTTAGGTACCTCTTCGGTCTTTTTGAACTTACTGGCAAGGTAAATGTCGGCAACCTGGATGCAGAGCCTGGAGGGATTGATAGTGCCAAAGTTAGCTAGGCAGACAACAGAAAACTTATGCTGAGGGAAACGAATCATCTGGGCTTTGAATCCGACAAACCCACCACTGTGATGCACCCTTCTTAATCCTTTATAATCATCTATGTTGAGTCCGAAAGCATAATTGAGCTTTTCACCACTGTTCAGCTCGCCAGGAGTCTGAATAAGCTCCATGAGTTCCTTCCCCAATTTGTTGTTGTAAAATGCCTGATCCCAGAGAAACAAATCTTCAACCGTGGTGAAGACGCCGCCGTCGCCTACATGGTCAAGCGTAGTCATGGCAATGAGAAATCCCTTTTTTGTGGGCGAATAGCCATCGGCACGGTTTTTTACAACCATTGTATGATCATCGTGGAAATGAGTATTCCTCATACCTAAGGGCTTAAAAATATGCTCCTGGGCAAAATCATTAAGAGATTTTCCGCTTACTCTCTCTACGATAATACCCATCAAGAAATATCCTGAGTTGGAATAGAGAAACTCTTCACCTGAAGGAAAATTCAGCCCTCTCTGTCTGCCCAGGAGTTCGATTGTATCCTCTGGAGTATAGAAATGATCTTCCGTCAAAGCTGCGACATCTGCAAGCGTGAGGTAATCGCGTATACCGCTTGTATGGTGAACCAGGTGCCTGATAGTAATGGGCCTTTTATGCTTTTGAAGTTCAGGGACATACTTGCGTATATCATCATCAAGAGAAATCTTTCTCTCTAAGGCAAGAATAGCGATACACGATGCTGTAAATTGTTTAGAGGTTGACCCAATACGAAAAACAGAAGTTGAAGTGATAGGAATGTTGTGCTCCAGATTTGCCATTCCGTAACCGCGCTTGTGGATGATTTTCCCGTCTTTGATAATTACCAGGGCCGCTCCTGGCGAGACAGTCGAATCCCATTTAGAAAAAAGCTTATCAACCTTGTCTGTGTTTTCGTCTGCAGCCGCAAGGGATACCAGAAAGGATATAAAAAGAAAAATCCCGAGCAATCTTGATTCTAATAAAAATTTCCTCATATAGGATCTCCTTTTCAAATAATTTTTTTATAGCAGAGAATATCTAAAAGGTAAACCTTTTTATAGTTAATCCGTATATATTTATGGGATATTTATAAACTAACTTTAAAGAATCCAATTGCTTTTTATTGGAAAAAAGGAGGTAGAAATGAAAAAAGCAAAAAATTCATACACCGTAATGATGGCCGTCATGATGTTAGTTCCTGTATTTTCCTTTGCCAAATCACAAGTAAAGGCAAGCAAGATCATCGATCAAATCAATGATGGAAAACCCGTCCAATATGAAAATGTAGAAATCATCGGTGATCTTGATTTCACGTCCATTAAAGACATTACTCTGGATAAACCCTATCTAAGGAGCAGAAACACGACAAAAACTTATTCATGTCATATCAAATCCCTTTTATCTTTCATAAATTGCGTTTTCATAGGGGATGTAATTGGTTATGTACATGATGATTGGAAAAATGAAACTCATAATGCTGTCTTTCATGAAGATGTGGACTTTCAGGGATGCAATTTTCAGGCGCTATCAGCGTTTAAGTATGCAAAATTTTTTGGAAAATCCAATTTTGAAAATACTCAATTCCATAAAGAAGCATTCTTCAAATATGCAAAATTTTCAACAAAAGCCAGTTTCTCAAACGCCTATTTTTACTATGATGCGAACTTCAAGTATACAAATTTCCCCAAAGCTGTAAATTTTGATAAAGCGACATTCCGGCGCCTAGCGAATTTCAAATACACAGAATTCCCCTTAGGCGTGAACTTTGAAAATGCTGAATTTAATGGAGAGGCTTGTTTTAAATATACTAAGTTTCATGAACCCATAAATTTTAATGGCGCAGCTTTCAATGATGATGTAGATTTCAAGTATACTAAGCTTGATGGAAGATCCTTCACTTTATATCTGTTAAATAAGAAAACTAGAAGATAAAAATTGGGATCAAATGTCAACATTTATAAAACCTGATGGATCTTGTCAAAACCAATATCCGATGCAAGCCTGGCTGAATATTTTGTGACAGGATTAGCCTCCTGGATAAAAATAACATCCGGATCAACTTCTTTAACTTGTGCAATAAGAGCCTGATACCGTGCATCTCTTCTTTCCTGAGTCTCGTATTCGTCCATCCGCATTGCACCCTTGTAATCCAGACCGGACCAGACGTTGACAGTAAGAATCTGCCTCCACTCAGATTCAATTTACACCTGTTTCAGCCACCTTGGGCAACACGATGCCTTTTATCGTCTGTTCTATGTTTTTATAGAGTAAAACTGTAACATTCTTCAGTTCTACTGTATGGTATTGGTCCCCATACCTCACTGAGAGGTAGGATGTAGCTCCCCCGGGGACGCCAGACTGGGAACGTAACTCCCTAAATCGATTCTGCCTAATAGATATTTGAATCTCCTCAAGCTCTCTATTCTCTAACCGAAAGACTTTTTGTATGATAATTCCCTCCTTAGACCTTTTATGGAAGGCTCCTTCCCCATTCATCCAGATCTCGATCATGATCTGCCATTCAGAATCTCCCTTCGGGCCATATCCATAGCGAAGCAACAATTTTCTTGACTTCCCTTCCAGAATCTTTTCCTGTTCAGTTTTGAAGAGCTCCAGGGGATCTGCATAGATGTCAATTTCTATAACCATTTCTGAATCGATGTAAGCATACCTGTAAGTCCAGTCAAACTCACCCATCTC
This sequence comes from Candidatus Aminicenantota bacterium, assembly GCA_030669305.1. GTDB lineage: Bacteria > Acidobacteriota > Aminicenantia > Aminicenantales > Aminicenantaceae > DAOVDU01. Next base: position 6,448 of record DAOVDU010000002.1, on the reverse strand, counting down.
TTGCATGTCCCAATAAATGGCATCATGCCCGGCAATTGTCTCGGATTTCCCAGATTCTTTTGTCCAATCTGTCCAGTCGGAAAGAAATTCGGTATCTGAACCTGAATAAAGTTCTTTGATTTCAGGCTCAGTTAAAAAGCAATACCTGATATTCACTTCTTCTTTGACTTCTTCCGCCCGCAGCTTTTGATAAATTACATATCCGCAGGGATCATCATAATCCGGAAGTCTCTCATCGACCAGGTACCACTCTTCAGGGAGATTTTTCGCCACAGGTTTCGGAAGGCCTTCAACTAATTCAACTTCAATGCTTTGGGCTATTTCCATCGCATCTGATTTCGTGGGGTGCCATTGGTCACTGACAGGCAGCATCTCCCAAAAATTGTGTGAGCAGTAGATATCATTCTGCCCTCTGACATAAAATTTCCAATCAGGCTTACACAAGGGAACAGTAAAAACATCTCCTGCTTCCAGCCGTTCCGGATCTTGGCCATCATCAATAAAAGAAAGATTCGATATCTCGTAGGAGCTGGTCGGAGTAAGCAAAGAAAACCTTGTTTTCTGGGCATTGTCTATCATGAGGCGCTCTACTTTGATAATGGCATCATAGTATCCAGAGTCAGGATTTTTCACAAGCTCAACCAGGCTGCATTCAAATTGTTCCTTTTCTTTAAACAGCTGGCAGCTCATGACAAGAAACAGGCAGAGTCCCAATCCTGCCAACAGAACTAGAGAAGATTTTTTCAGAAAATCAAACATTGTTTTATATTCTCTCAAAAAAATTATTTGGGGTCAAACCTTGACATTTGACAAATAAGTGAATAATTGGGGAGCGAACCGTCAAATGTCAAGGTTTGACCCCAATTTTTTTTGACCCCAATTTTTTTTAAAAAATAATAGCATAAAGTTGCTTGTAAACATTTTTTCCGCTAATCTTGTAGGATGATGATTGGCAATTTAAACACATACGACTATCCCCCATTTCGTCCTCCCAACGAGGCTAGCAGCACACTTATACGCATCACAAGGGGTTGCCCCTGGAACAGGTGTACATTCTGCGCCATGTATAAGCAAATAAAATTCAAGACAAAAGCACTCAAAGAAGTCAGAAACGACGTATTAAAAGCAAGGGAAATCTATGGCGTTTCAGACACCATTTTCCTTGGAGACAGTGACAATCTTGTCCATAAAGCCCTTCCTGAGATAATTGCTTTCATCAGAGAAACATTTCCCGAAGCCAGGCGAGTAACATCCTATGCACGGGCAAAAACCATTCTGTACCGCAAGATGGAATTCTTGACAGCAGTAAGGAAAGCAGGCCTCGAGAGAATCCACATCGGCCTTGAATCTGGAGATGCTGTTACTCTCGAGAAGCTCTGCAAAGGTGCCAATCCTCAGGAAATGATTAAGGCTGGACAAAAAGCTAGGAAAGCTGGGTTCGAAGTATCTTTTTATGTCCTAATCGGAGCTGGCGGAAAGGAAAGATGGAAGGAACATGCTACAAACAGCGCCAAGGTTCTTAATGCAGCCGGAGCAGATTTTATTAGGCTAAGGACACTTACTATTCAGCATGGAACTCCTTTGGACAAAAAGCTTGAAAAGGGCGAATTTACCATCACTCCTCCCCTTGAAAAGTTAAAGGAGGTGAAACTATTTGTCGAAAACCTGGATCTGGAGGACTGTTTCCTTGCCAGCGACCACTTGACAAACTACTTATGGGCCGGGAATAGCATCATCTATAGAGGGATAGCTGGCAGCCTTCCCAGCGACAAAGACAAAATGCTTCAGACTGTAAACAAGGCCATTGATTTTGTAGAATCATCCGGACTTGTAATCAAGGACTCCAACCAGTTATACAGGGAAGGAATCATATCATATCTTTGATGCTTATCACGTGAAGTTTACTTTTTGGATGCGCTGAAATACTAATAAAGAGGATTCATATTATAGAATCTATGAAAATATTATTAGGGAAAGAGTGAGAATCCAATTCAGCATAAAAAGAATGGCGAGAACAATTATCCCAAGATTGAGGAACTTTTCGTAACGGACGATTCGAGTCCACCAGTTCGGGATCATAATAAATCCCAAACGATACACAAATTGAAGGAAGATATAAATAAGGGTCAGTAATCCCAACCGATGATAAGAAAGACTCAGATTTACATCTCCGTGTGTGGCCGCTACAAGCGATCGAACAAGGCCACACCCTGGACACGGCAATCCTGTCACGCCTCGAAAAATGCATACGTCAGGTAGAGCAAAGCGGCCAAGTCTGATATGAGAATTTCCAAGCTCTGTCGGCCTTAGAATCAGAGCTCCTACAAGAATACAAAAGCATATTATGAGGACAACAAAATGTGAGGAAAGCTCACTACTCTTCATTGAGCAAATGTTACACAGTTATTTATGCCATTTAACATGACACAATAAGGGTAATCTCAATGGAATGCTGCCCTAACCTCAGGCCTTAATAATACAACAAGACACCAGATTCCTATAGGCAAGCCCACAATACAACAGGGACTGATACAAGGAATCATGGCAAGAACACTTGCCGCAACGCTTAATTCCCATTGAGTGAGTTCCTTCATCTTCAAAGAGGCATAAATGACAAATGCTGCTATCAAGATTCCTACAAATGAAATGCCAATACCAACTGTTCCTTCGATTAGCTCTTCATAACGATCAGGGATATAATCTACAACCATTGAGCTTATACCTGTGCCAATAATGTTTACAATAAAACCTGTCACAGATAATAAGGCCCCAAGGATTCCTGTAATAAGCAGTCCTGTGGCAGGACCAGATATTTGCCTGTGAGCATCATTTGTCATTGGCTGAGGTGTCTGTTCAGTACTCATGATTTCCTCCTGGATTTAAGCAAGCCGATTCTATTCAATCAAAATTTGAATGTCAATAAAAAGATAATGGGGACTTTCGCTTTTATTTTTTACGGTTGATAAGCTTTAGAAATTTTTTCTTTTCGCGTATGCCTTTGAGTATCTCTGGCAGCAAGGACTTAATCTCACACTCATTATAGTCACTATTTATAATCTCTAATTGGGCTTCCTTTATGTGGCATAAGACTTTCTTTGTATCTTTAGCATACTTTATTAAACGGCTGCTTTTACCGGATTTGAAATAAGTCACCTGGACTATCATTTTCTCCTTGTCTCCATCGCAATAACTCAAGACAACAACATGTTCTTCTCTGTTTTTTTCATTTCCGTCTAGGTCTATATGAAATTCTCTTTTTATAAAGTCTTCATTATCACGGGCTCCCAGCTCTTTTACCTCTTTATAAATTTCTTTCAAAATCTCTATGGAGTCTTTTTTCTGTTCGGGTTTCTTTATGAAAGATTCATAAACTGTTGATTTAGCATATGATTTAAAGCCATGTGCCGCAGCTGCTCCGATTGTGATAACTTTAGCGAAACTTATGAAAAAGGACCTTCTATCCATTTTAGACTCTCGGATTATGTCAACATTAAGATTATAACACAAGAGAGTATGGACTGTTTTATTTCATTTTAAAAACATCTTTATCAATTTTATCAGAAATTTAGCCTATCGCCGTAAAAGAGTCTTTACAGAATATCCTGCCATACCAGAAATCCCAGCAGCTATCGCAGCCACCAAAACAGTGACAGCTATCATTAACCAGGGGATTTCCAATTGAAACATCTGAGAAATTCGTGCAGCAATTGTTTTACTCCCAGTTAAATAAGCGTAGACACTCATGATTAACCATAACAATCCCGCACTGAACATTCCAATCCTGAACCCCTCCCATCCTGATTTGGATTTAAGCAAGCTGTAGACAAAAGGAACGATCATGATCCACCACCAGAATGGAGTGAAAATTTGCAACAGCAGCATGAGCAAAAAGCAAATTATTAGGTCAATCATTTCACACCTCTCAGTTTTGTTTTCCCGGCTACATCTGGATTCTCTTCATCCGGAGATTTAAGATACAACAATTCATAGGCTTTGCCCTTAACCCAATCATTAACAGCATTGTCATAGAATCGTGAGCCCGGATTCCCAGACTGTCCTCCTGGACAGATACCCCAGGCTCTGACCTCAGGGCCTAAAGTCACAACCATTCTCCAGGATGGCCCAAAGTACTTTGATATAGCATTGATGATATAGGAATTGCCATCTGTTTTTAGGTTTATCCGTCCTAAACCCGGAATTTGAGCCACGTGGCGAATATCTGTACCTCGCGCCTTTCCCCAAACCCAGGCCTGCCCAATCGATCCAAACTCTTCTGCCAGCTTCTTATTTACAGATTGAAACGCCTGATATACAAGATCATCCAGCGTTTCTTTATCAGCCGTAGTCTTGTCATCAAAATACGGACACTCGGGTTGGTTTAAAGTGAGATCAATAGTAACTCCACTATTAGGCCTTTTCAACGAACCCGAATCAGTATTCATGTCATCATTCCAGATACGTTCACAGAGTTCTTGCCAAAAGTATTCAAAAAATGTCGGTGCAATTAATTCGGCTCGATTTTTACAGTTCCAGTTTTTCAATTCTTCATAACTCTGCTTCTCTTCAGGCGTCAAACTCTTTGCTTTCAATATATCAAGCAGGCGAGGAAGCAACATTCTTGCACGAAGATTCATTACATCGCTCTGCATTTCAATCATGTCCTCTGGAGTGATGTCTTTCATAGCTGACAAGAGTTCGTTTATCCGTGTCCCCCTTTCAAACGACACATAATCCCATCCCAGATAATAGGGATAGTCAGAATCAGCAGGAATCTGATTTGCCGAACTTACAAATCCCCGGTTAGGATTTTTCACATGAGGATTGTGTTCCCTTTGAACCCAATCTTTCCATTCATCATCAGGATTGCTACCATCAAGAAGATAGCGTCCCTGGCCCTTCCATCTTAACGGGAATTTTCCGTTATGCCAGATAGCAATATCACCACTCTTATCTGCAAACACAAGGTTTTGCCCAGGACAATCTAAAAAACGCAACGCTTCAAGGTAGTCCTTATAATTTTTTGCGCGGTTAAGCATGTGAAATGTTTGCAGCTCATTTGATGGATCATGTGCTGCCCATCGCATCGCAGAACCTGCTGGAATATTATTATAAAAGGGCTTTTCTCCCTCATGATATACAACCGGGCCATGGCGTGTATAACAAACCGTATCAAGGACCGTCTTCTCTTCTCTAACTTTGATTTCTTCGACACGTAATTTTGTCCCATGCCACTCCCCATCATAAAAATATTCCTTTCGAATCGAATCTTTGAACTTAATCTTATACCAGTCCAGAACATCTGATCCAGCATTCGTGAGTCCCCAGGCGATTTCACTGTTAAATCCGATAATCACAGCAGGAGCACCGGGAATTGAGACACCATACGTATTGACATCAGGCGACACCAACTGAATCTCATACCAGATCGAAGGGAGATTCAATCCTAAATGTGGATCATTACAGAGAATCGGATACCCGCTCTTTGTCAGATTTCCAGAGACCGCCCAATTATTGCTGCCTTTTTCGTATTGGGACTCCTTTGAATTTGTGTTCATTCGATGGACATTGATATATTCTTCCCTCTGTTCCTGATCCATGTTGGATTTAAAATCCCAGAGTGTTCCTGATGGAACGATTGGGTTCATAAAGGGTGGATAATAGGGAAATAATTGCTCCATAACAGAATCTCCCAGTGCTTCACGAGTCTGGGTCATAATGTAATCTGAACTACTGCCTGTTAAATCCCATGCCATATATTTCAATAACAGGGCAGATTTGAGCACAGTCCAGGTTTCAGGAAAATAGTCTAATATTTTATACTCTAACGGCATTGTTTTTCTGTTTAAGCTTTTAATATATGCATTCACGCCGCTTGTATAAGCCGTGATGACTGCTTTACTTTCCTGATTTTCATTGAGAGCTCTAACAGAATTTTCAGCGGCATAAACCATCCCGATGCGCCGCTGAAAGCGATCATACTCAAGCGCTCTTTTCCCAACAATTTCTGACAGCCTCCCTGCAACGGCGTAGGTTTGAAATTCCATTTGCCAGAGCCTATCCTTGGCAGTGATATATCCTTGGGCAAAATATAGATCATGATCATTCTTGGCGAAAATGTGAGGGACACGCCGGACGTCCCACACAACATGGACAATGTCCTGCAATTCTGGCAAAACTATCTCTTCAACAATTTGGTCGCTTTTATTGCTGTTTTGCCAGAATCCTGCAAAGGGATTAAACAATTTTCCCATGGGCGGTATAATCCCGTGTGGATTATTTAAAATCCAGAAAACTGCAGCTGTAACAAGTAGAAGCAAAAATGCTTTTACCCATTTCATTGTCACCTCCAGTGAAAAAATGGGGTCAAACCTTGACTTTTGACAATTTTTTACAGATTTTGTATCTTAGCCCTCTTCCCTCATATTAAGATACCTAAATTCAAGACCTA
>DAOVDU010000053.1 GCA_030669305.1 Candidatus Aminicenantota bacterium | reverse complement strand
TAACAGATTAACTAAAATTAGTTTTGAGTTCTGAGCCTAATTCTCTTTTTCTTGGCTAACTTTTCGTACAAGGCGATAATCTTATCAGCCATGGCCTCAGCGGAGAACTTTTGATGTACAAGTTCATAGCCTCTTTGCCCAAAATATGAAGCCAGGGTTCTATCATTGTAAAGTTTTAGTATTGCCTTAGCTAAGGCTGATGGATTTCTAGGCGGGACCAGAAGGCCTGTCTTTTTATTGATAACAAGCTCGGGGACACCTCCAACTTTCGTTGCTACAATTGGGAGCTTGCTCGCCATAGCATCCAAGAGGCTGCTTCCCAAACCCTCAAGATAAGAGGAAAGGACAAATAAATCGAGAGAAGCGAGAATCTGAGGCACATCTTCTCTAAATCCCAGGAAAAAGATAATGTCTTCGACTTGAATCTCTTTTACCTGCTTATTCAGCTCCATCATTAACGGCCCTTCGCCTACAATGATGATTTTTATCTTAGGAGCACGCTCTTTTAGGATTCTTGCTGCCTTTACCAAATACTTGTGACCTTTATGGTCTGCAAGATGTGCGACTATTCCCACAAGGTAGTCATCTGGGCTAAAAGAGAGTTCATGTCGAAGATAGTTACTTGAACTGGCCTCCTCAAAGACAGTATAGTCTATTCCATCAGGGATAACCTTAATGATTTCCGGATCAATACCTCCTTCAACCAGGACCTTTTTTACTCCTTCTGAAACAGGAATTATGGCATCAACATTTTTCGTGTATTTGAAACGGGAGAAATAATTCTTATTAAGAGGAAAATCAACTCGTCTTGAGATGAGTCTTAAAGGAACTTTCGCTAAAGAAGCAGCTACAGCGCCAACAGCCGTCGAATGGGCGTCATGAAAATGTACTAAAGGGCACTTTTTGCGTCTCATGGCTTTGGATAAACGAAGAATTGCAGGAATATCAAACTCACTCTTGATCTTTAGAGGAAAAACAGGAAGTCTTGCCTCATAAGCTTTTCTATGAAGAGGGCTTCCCGGTTGGACAACATACTGAAAAGGATAGCCCTTTCGTTTTAGCTCCTTAGCCAGGAAAAAAGACTGTCTCTGCCCGCCTCTCCATTCTTTTCCTGCATCAACCTGGAAAAGGCTCAATTCTTTCTCCTTTCTTCCATATCTCCCTAAGCTTTGCGTACCTGACAAAAACAGCATAGCCATGAAGCACAGAAATGGCAAAGCCAGCGAAACCATCTAAAAAGCCAGCTTTCAAAAAAAAGTATTTTGTGAACCCAAAAAGAGGAAGGAAAAGCAAGTGGTGCCATCGGCATTTTTTCTTCTGAGCATAAAGTTTTTGGGCACCGAGATCGGAAAACATGTTGAGCCGCTCCAGATGATCCCGAATATCTCGATAGGTAAAATGATGAATTACTCCCTTCAGTTTCTGGATTTTCCCTTCGATTACCAGCTTTTCATGGACATACTCCCCCTCCCAGCAAGCTTTATCCTTGCGAAAGAGGCGGATTTTTCGATCCGGGTACCAGCCTGAATGGCGTATCCATTTTCCGAGATAAAAAACCTGCCTGGGCATGGAAAACCCTGCGTATTCAGGTTCCCCTTCTTTGATCTGAAGGATTTCATCGCGCAGCTCTGGGGAAAGCCTCTCATCTGCGTCTAAAGAAAGAATCCAGGGATAGGAGGCTTTGCTGTTGGCGAAATTCTTCTGGTCAGCAAAATTTGTCCATTTCCGGTGAAAAATGCGATCCGTGTATTTTTTGGCTATTTTGACAGTCTCGTCGTTACTGAACCTGTCTACAACAATGATTTCTGCAGCCACATCAGATACGCTTTTTAAGGCAGCCTCAAGCCTTCTTTCCTCATTATAAGTTATAATTACAACAGATATCTTCATTGAGTCCATATTATCATAATTTTGGTGTAAGATAAAAGTAACTCAGTTTTGTCAGTTGAGTCAGTTAAACTGTCTAAACTGATTATCTGAATTGTGAAATTCTTATGTTTCTTTTATCAAGACTGGAACCGATTGCTTTTTCTAACCTTGCTCTGGAAAGATTATAATCCACCAGAGATTTGATCTCCATCGACTTTGCATTAGCCAAGGCTTCTTGATACTCGAGAACAAAATAGTTGGTAGTAAGCCCCACATTCAGCTTTTTTTCCTCAGCCTCCAGCCTCCTCTTGGCCAGTTCCCGGGCAACTCTATATGCCTCGACACGTTTGGCATTTGTTTTTACTTCCCTTACAGCATCCCTCACTTCTAATATGGCCTGTTTCTCTAAGTTTTCAAGCTCAAGAAGGCTCTGTTCCAGCTCCATTCTGGCTCTCACTAAATCTGCCCTTGTGAAGACATTGCTCAGAGGAAGGGAAAGGGTCAAACCAACAGACCAGTTTTTGTAAAGAAGTTTGAAGGCATCGCGAAGTGAATCAGTCGCTTTCCCCTTTTCCTTGCCGATCTCTCCAAGGAAAGGATTGTCATCCTGATAAAGGATTCTGTCGCCTGAAACACCAGGGCTCCAATAAGAGAGTTTAAAATCTAATCCTGGCAGCATCTGATTTTTTGCTATACTTATGTTTAGCTCTTTAGTCTCTATACTTTTCTTATTCATCTTTAAATCTGGCCTGTTCTTCAAGGCTTGTTTCAAAGCATCCTCAAGAAAAACTTCTTCTTTGATAAATACCGGTTTGTCCAGAGGAACAATCTTTTTCAGATCTATACCTTCCTCACAAGAAAGGTTAAGTATGTTTTTAAGGACATCTTCGCTCCTCTTTATTAGAGCTTCTGCCTGCAGGATATCGGCCTCCCTTTCAGCCACGACTGTCTCAGCGTTCAGTATTTCTATCGGAGCTATTTTCCCAACCTCAACTTCTTTTTTATTCTTGGCCAGTAGATCCCGGGCAAGCTGAAGTGACTGCTGTTTGACTTTAAAATTTTCAATCGCATACGTAAGATTCCAGTATGCCTCTTGAACTTTGAATACGGTATCCAGAAGAATCGATTTGAGTTGATTGCGGGAAATATCCAGGTTATTCTGGGCAATGATGATTTCCTTTCTGCTTACTTTGAAACCAAAGTCTTTCAGCAGAGGCTGGGTGAAGTCAAACTGAAGTATGCTCCCGTAACGGGGATTAATGAGTTGAAATCCCTGATTTGTATCAGATCTATAGCTGTACAAAGATAAAGAAAGGCTTCCGCCCGTTGGAATTTGCTGCATCATAGAGAAAGAGTAATTGGCATACTTGCTTGTAACCGTTTCAGCTGCCTCAAGCCACCAGTAAGAAGGATTTTCTGTACTCCGGTTATCATAGCTTAAGTTAAAACTCGGCATAAATATTTCTTTGGCCCGGGTGACAGAAACATCAGCCAGCTCAGGGTTGTAGACCTCAACAGCTACACTGAGATTGTTTTTAATGGCCTTAACAATACAATCTTCCAAAGAAAGAGAAATTACTTCTTCTCCACTTATGTAAGAAGAAACACAAAGAAAAAATAAAATTAAAATCGGAATTGAACTCCATCTCATTCTCATTTTAAACCTCCTGATTAAATTTATCGGTTCTCTTCCATACTGCCAATTTATCTAACCTCAATATTTTCTTTTTTATTTTATCAGGTATTTTTACAAAAACCCAAGCTTCAAAATATAAATACGTAATATCCTCTAAATTGGTTCAACATGTAAGAAAAAGTTGCCTGTCCCTTTTTTTTCGTATAATATTAGTCAAACCAGATGAAAAGAATCCACTATTTTCTCCCCATTCCATTCTTTCTCTTCTTCTCTCTCGTTCTCAGCTATCTTTTTCTTTTGTTAGGGCAGACACATGAATATAATATCCAATCACATTCCTTTCATCTGAACATCTCCTCTTTCATAATCCTATGCTTTCTTTTTCTTCTCTTTCTCCTCGGCCTCTGGATACTTTTTTCAAAAATAATCACAAATCTTTTTTCTATTGACTATTCCAAAGCTCTTTCCATGGATTTATTGACCTACATTCCTATAACTTTTTTCCTACTTTTACCTTTCACCACCTCCTACTACTTAAGCTCGGACGACCTCATCTCACGTATTAGACTATTCACTCTTGCAGTGCTCTTTTCCGTCTTCTACCTTAAAGTAGTTAATATCTATCGTCTTGCTATAGAAAGGCCGTCATTTTTTAAAAATTTGATAAAAAAGCTTTCCTCCTTGTCCCTAAAAAAAAAGCTAATCCTTCTTTTCATAATCGCTCTTATCCTTTACAACGGTGGCTCTGTTCTAATGATCTCTGGAGGCATCACTTTCTCCGGTGATGAACCTCATTTTCTGCTCATCTCCCGCAGCCTTCTCGAGGATGGCGATTTTAACCTGGCTAACAACTATTCCAACAAGGATTATACAAAATATATGCAGCCTCAAGTTAAGATCAAACCCCATACTGCACCAGGAACAAAAGGTCAATATTCCTTTCATTCTCCTGGTTTGTCTTTTCTTCTTTTTCCTTTCTACATTCTTGGTTCATTTTTTGATGGAAAGCTTCTGGTTTTAATCATACGATTCGGAATGAGCATTTTTGGAGCCCTGCTTGGCCTTCAGATCTTTCTATTTGCTTGCCAGAAATGGAACAATGAAAAGCTTGCCCTTTGCCTCTGGTTTCTCTTTAGCTTTACTGCACCCGTGTTTTTCTACTCTATCCACTTCTATCCAGAAATCATAGTCGCTCTCTTCTCTTTTATAGTCTTTCGCCTTCTTTGCTTCTCGAAGTCATTCTCTAAGTTTTCCCTTTTTGTCTCTGGTTTTTTAATTTCGTCTTTTATCTGGTTTCATGCCCTCAAGTACATTTTCATCATGGTTCCTCTCTTTGTATACAGCCTTTGGGTATTGATAAAAAAACATAAGGCAGGGTGGAATCTCTTCTATTTTCTTGCCCCCTCTTTCTGCCTTCTGTTTCTCTATTTTCTCTTTCAGTACAGTCTTTATGGCTCTTTTTCCCTCTCTTCTATATCCTGGAGAGGAGCCATGACAGCACCGGAGTCAATTGCTTATTTTAAGACGATAATCTCGGATATACCTTTTCGCTACCGATGGGAAACGCTCGCCGGCTATTTCTTTGACCAGAGAGACGGGCTTCTTCTTTATTCTCCAATTTACTTTTTTGCCTTTCTTGGAGCGGTAGAGATGATAAGAAGAAAGCCCAGGGAGCTGATCCTTATCATTTTTCTGACGGCACCCTATATCCTCAACTCTGCCTTCCTTACACAAAGAACAGGATACGCGCCTCAGGCTAGACCTTTGGTTTCGATTTCCTGGGTATTAGCAATCTTGGTTGGCTATTTTCTGGTATATAATGCAAAAAAAATATTTTCGTATGTTTTCTCCGCTGCCGCTTTTCTAAGTCTCCTCTTTGTCTATCTCCTTTTGAAAAACCCCCATGCCCTCTATCAACTCACTACAGTAGGAGAAACAGAACACGCGGGAAAATTGTTTCTCCTTTTTAGCAATCTTCACTTTTCCCTTCCTAAATTTCTACCTTCATACTTGAAAATTGAAAATCTACGATGGATTCCTAACTATATCTGGATAGTTGTTCTTCTTCTGTTTGTAGCCATTTATCTTGTAGTAAAAAAGCACAGTTTTTCCTTCAAATTTTCCTTCCATATCCTTGTTTCCTCTCTGGGAATTCTGGTCTTCTTTCTCTGTATTGTTCTCTATCCACGAACTGTCCTCCAGTATCCCAGAAACACAACCTTTCCTTCAGGCCAAAAGATGACATTTTATTCTCTGGGCCGGGTAGCACGGATGATAGAACCAGGAAAACTTTATCTTCCTGAGGATAATCGTCCTTACATTTTCTATTTTACCTCCTGGCGCAAAATAAAAAAATTTCAAATTGATTTTGGCTCTCTTGAATCGGACTGCGATGTGGAGATAAAATTTTTTGATTTTATGCTCTTTCAAGGGAACACGGCTGAAAAGATCAAAACTATCAGATTTCCCTCTCCTCCCTCATATCGGCTCAAAAATACAAACCTCTACCGAATAAGCATCTATCTTGAAAAGAAATCAGGCGTTTTAAATTCTAAGAATCCCTATATCTTCTCTATATTACCTTTTAGCTGAACATCCTGAATTTTTTAATTCCCTTTTTATGCAGTTTAAATTTAACCAACATCTTCAGGGTAGAGAGCCCGTAGACAACACTTCTCCAGAACCCAATTTGAGAGGCTTCTTTAAAATATCGGGTCTTGATAGGAATCTCCTTTATCCTTATGTTGTGAACAACGCCCTGAGCTATAATCTCCGAATCAAATACAAAATCATCAGAATTCAGTTTATACTTCACAGTCTCCAAATATTTGCGAGAATATGCTCTAAAACCTGAGTGATATTCAGTCAAATACATATAAAACACAGCATTCTCCAAGGCTGTGAGAAAAATGTTTGCTAAATACTTCCATTTGGGCATTCCGCCTTCCAAAGGCCTTCCCCCTAACATTCTCGATCCAAATACTGCATCACATTCCTCATTGAGCAAAGGCTTGATAAGCTGGGGAATGACTTTGGGGTCATACTGATGGTCAGGGTGAACCATAACTATTATATCCCCCCCCAGTTTGAAGGCTTCATCATAGCAGGTTTTTTGATTGGCTCCATAACCCATATTCTTTTGGTGAACAAATACCTGAAGCCCCAATTTTTTTGCCAACTCCACTGTGCCATCTTGGCTGCAGTCATCGGTTAAGATAATCTCGTCAACACAGTCATTCGGAATATCTTTGAGGGTCCTCTCCAGAGTTTTTTCCGCATTGTAAGCAGGCATAACAACAATGACTTTCTTGGCTCTTTTCATAATATCTACCTAATTCAATTTCTAACTTATACCACAATTCCCCCTTTGATTAAAATTACAAATGCTTCTGCTTGACATATGCCTCAAATTTTACTATTTCTCAAAGAAATGAAAAACTCTCGAATACTTCTTATCCTGGCTTCATTTCTGCTTTTCTCAGCTGGTCTCACTTTTTTTCTAACTCTTTATTTTCAGGCTTCATTTTTTACTATTATCAATCACTCTTATTGTTTATCGCCTCTTTTCTTTTTCTTGTCCTTAGTAGTCATCTTCTTTCTTTTGAGCTCTTCCTGGATGTTTTTCGTTTATCTGGATTCAAAACTTTTCAAAGTAAGTCAATCTTCCTCGCTTCGAGAAAATTTTCTCCCTTATCTTCCTTTTTCCTTATTCCTTTTTACCCCCCTTCTTCTCGAACACTACTTGAACAAAGAAGACCTGATAATCAGATTGAATATAATGGCTTCCTTAGTGTTTCTCTTTTTCATCTATCTTAAATTGCTCCAATTGAATCGCAATTTGAAAGGGAAAGCCTATCTTGAAAAGTGGCTTTTAAAGTTCAGTAGATTATCCCTCAAAAAAAAGCTTTTTATTCTTTTCACCCTGGCCTTTGTGATATACAACGGGTGCGCTTTTATCCTTGTGTCAAAAGGGATAACTTTTTCTGGAGATGAACCGTATTATCTCCTTACAACCCACAGCCTTTATCAAGATAAAGACATAAACGTCGCAAACAATTACGCAGACAAAGATTATTTTCACTTCTACTCTAAAGAGCAAAACCCGAAATTCGAACTAGGTATATACGCAAGAGCCGGCAAAAAAGGACGCCAATATCTCTACTCGATTAATCTGTCCGGAGTTTCAGTCCTGATGCTACCATATTACTGGCTAAGCCAGTTCTTCGAGGGAAAGGCTCTTACTTATATACTAAAATGCGGGCTTTCCATATGGGCAGTGCTGTTAGGCCTTCAGCTTTACCTTTTTTCCAGAGAGGTCTGGAATAAAGAAAGAATTTCTCTTCTTCTCTGGTTTCTATACTCGTTTACCTCTCCTGTCCTCTTCTATTCCATCCATATTTACCCAGAAATCCCTATCGCGCTTTTCTCTTTTTACATATTCCGGAAAGTATGCTCCAAAAATCCTTTATCGCTTTTTCACTACTATTTCCTCGGTTTCATCCTTTCGCTGTTTCTCTGGTTCGGACTGAAGTACAACATGATATTCTGGCCCCTTCTCCTTGTCTCCGTATATTTCCTCTTCAAAGAACATAAGGCCGGTCTTAAAATTTTTTGCTTTCTCGCCTTCCCTTTAGTATCTCTAGGCCTTTTCTACCTCTACATCTACAAGCTTTATGGATCTTTTTATCCTTTCTCCATTTACGAAGGAGTCATGACACCTGAAAAAATGTTTGCTTTCAAGGAAATGATGTTAAAAATTCCGGTATTGCTTAGGATTGACACTTTTCTGGACTTTTTTCTCGACCAGAGGGACGGCCTGCTTTTATATTCGCCTATTTATTTCTTTTCCTTTCTAGGACTCGTTGAAGTTTTTCGCAAATCAAAAAAGATATTATTCGCACTGCTTTTCATCTCTCTTCCTCTTATTCTGAATTACGCTTTCTTTTCTCACCGGCAGGGCTATTGTCCCCAAGGGAGGGTGCTCACTCCCATATCCTGGGTTGGAGCTTTATTGATTGGATACTTTATCGTCTATAACCGCAAAAAACTGTATTCTTTCCTTTTCGGGCTTTTTAGTTTAGTAAGCCTTGTTGCTGTCCTTATCCTTTTAAAGAATCCTGTTTTCCTTTATCAGCCAACTACTCACGAAGTTGGTCTCCGAGCTGGAGATATGTTCGTCCACCTCAGTAATATCTATATTTTTCTGCCAAATCTACTTCCATCCTTTATAAAAGTCAACAATCTAGCCTATCTGCCCAATTATTTCTGGATTTTGGGGATAATAGCCTTTGTTCTGATCTATATTTTTATAAAAAAAGAAATTCATTTAAAAAAGCATTTTTTCCATTTCTTTTCTATTTTTCTCCTTCTTGTTTTCTTTTTCCTCTGGGTTCTTTACCCAAGAAGTGTTCTCTATCCTACCCGCACTTTTCGTTATTCATCCCAAAAGGCGATGGGCTTTTACCTCTTTCCCATGGGCAGGGGGGTAGTGGCAAAAAAGATGGCAGAATTCTACCTTCATCGGGAAAATTCCTACAAAATCCTATTCAGCTCCAGAACAAAGGTTGAGAAAATCAAATTTACTTTTGGTTCGGAGAAAGGAGAGTATGAAGTCAGGCTTTCTTTCTTTGATTTGTCTCTTTTCGATGGAAAAACATCTTACGAAAAAAAAGAACTAATCTTCTCCCCTTCTGCTTATTATCCCTTCAAAAAACTTTTTCTCTACGAAATCAACATTAATCTTAAAAAGCTCTCTTCTGAATCCATGCCCGTTGATCCTTACTTTTTCCAAGTTATTCCTATGAAAGAGTGAAGCGGGGATAGGCGTTCAGATCCAAAGATAAAAAGGGCTTTTCTCCGCTTTTAAGTTTCTCCACAGCCAGGGCAGCAACCATGGCCGCGTTGTCAGTACAGAACTCCGGAGAAGGCATAAAAGAAGAGAGAAGGAGCTTTTTAGAAAATTGCCCAAAGTCTTTCCTTAACTTTTTGTTCTTAGCTACTCCTCCACAGAGAATAAGGGACTTTGGTTCAAATTTCTTAACAGCCTGATCCATGTTCGAAATCAGAGCCCGGATAACCGCTTTTTCAAAGCTTGCTAAAAAATCTAAAAAATCTGCGTGGTTTTTGGTTATCTTATTTTCTTTTATCTTCCTCAAGGCAGCTGTTTTAAGCCCGCTAAAACTGAAATCAAGGCTTTTGTCTGTCATATGCGGTAAAGCAAATGCGTATTTCTTCGGGTTTCCCTCCTTAGACAATTTATCGATGATCGGCCCTCCAGGATAGCCTAAATCAAGGAATTTGGCTATCTTATCCAGAGCTTCTCCTGCGGCATCATCTCTCGTCCTGCCGATAAGCTGAAAGTTGAGCCTTTCCTTCAATAAAAAAATGCATGTATGACCTCCTGAGACCAAAAGAGCCAGCGCTGGAAATGAAATGCTTCGGTTTTCCAAAAATGCTGATTGAACGTGGGCCTCAAGATGGTCCACAGGAATAAGTGGCTTTTCAAAACAATAGGCCAACCCCTTGGCAAAAGAAAGTCCGACAAGGAGTGAACCTATCAGGCCAGGCCCTTGGGTGACCGCGTAAACATCGATTTCCCCAAGTTTAAGCTGCGCGCGTCTCAAGCTTTCATCGACTACATAGCCGATGGAAGTGATGTGCTGGCGGGAAGCAAGCTCAGGGACCACTCCGCCGTATGGGGCATGAATCTCATCCTGGGACAAGACCACATTACTCAGGATTTCAAATTCATCCGTCATAACCGACGCTGAGGTCTCGTCACAAGATGTCTCGATACCTAATATATACATCACACTATAGCTTATTTGTCTTTATTCCATTAATTTTTTCCAGTAAAAGCTAATACTAAAACAAATCCTTGGGACCCAATAGCACTTGAATCCAAATAACAAACACCAAATCATAATTGCAAAAACCAAGAATAATTATAGTAAGGAGTTAGGAGTAAATAAAGATTTTTTAATTATTTTCACTCCTCACTCCTTACTCCTCACTTCTCACTGAGTTTTTAATTCAGCCAAGCTCTTTTCAAAAGGGGGTAGGGCTATCCCTTTTTCTGTAACAATCGCAGAAATGTATTTGGCAGGAGTTACATCAAAAGCAGGATTTCGAACTTCCACATGTGGAAGAGTAATGTATTGGCCTTCAATCTTCCTCACTTCCTGGGCATTCCTTTCTTCAATGAGAATCTTGCTCCCATCCACAAGATCAAAGTCTATTGTATTAAGGGGTGCAGCTACATAGAAGGGGAGATTGTGTTCTTTGGCAAGAACAGAAACCATGTATGTGCCAATTTTGTTCGCGGTATCGCCATTTCGAGCAATCCTGTCCGCTCCTGTTATCACCATAGAAATCATTCCTCTCTGCATGAAATGGCCGGCCATGTTATCGGTTATCAAGATCACCGGAATATTATCCTTATCCAGCTCCCAGCATGTCAGTCTCGCTCCCTGAAGAAAAGGCCTGGTCTCATCAACATAAACCTTTATGTTCTTGCCCTCATGAAAGGCTGCTCGTACTACCCCCAGGGCTGTACCATAACCGGCTGTTGCCAGAGCTCCCGCATTGCAGTGAGTCAAAATTGTTTGGCCGTCTCGAATCAGCTCCCTTCCCCAAAATCCAATCTTCTTGTTGGTTTCAATATCTTCCTCCTCGATGGCCAAGGCTTCCTTTATCAATCTTTGTTTCAACTGTGGGAGGTTAAGGCTGCAGTTCTCTGTGAAAGTAGCTTTCATTCTCTCAAGAGCCCAGAAGAGGTTGCGGGCAGTGGGACGCGTTCTCTCAAAGCGGCTTAAGATTCTGTCAAATTCTTTATCCAGATTCTCTGTTCCTTGAACCTTCATTAAACCAAGAGCCACACCAAAGGAAGCGGCAACTCCTATGGCTGGGGCTCCTCGTATGACCATTTTTTCAATTGCATCGGCCACCTGATTGTATTCAGTACACTCCACATATACTTCTTCTTCAGGAAGCCTTCTTTGGTCAATCAAGATAACCCTATCCTTATCCCATTTAATTGTTGGCAGCATACCTCACCTTTTTTTCCAATCAGGAGTTTCGGAATTTGGCCAGTTCCATTTTTTTACCCACAGGAGGTATACCGAAAGAAACTCTTCCCTTTTTTCCGAGGACAATTTCTCTTTCAGCTTCTGATAGCAAAACACAATTTGAAGGTCGTTATCCCTAAAGATCTCTTCTTTAGGAAGCCCGAGTTCCTTCGCTATAATAGCTTCCTCAAAGCTCTTTTTATACTCTAATAAATGGCTTAAAACCTGAGATAAGAGATAATGATAATATCCGCAACTCAGATCCTTGTCAGCCAGTTTTTCTGCCGTTTTAAGCAGCTTATTCAGCAGTTTCTGCCTCTCCCTTCCTTCTTCTTGGAGTGTTTCCTTTAGAGCGATATGTGTATATCTTTGTGCTGCTAAAACAGTTACGGATTTAAACCTAGACTTATTGAGAAGGTAGGTATATATCTTGAAAGCAGAATCTACAAGCCCCAATTCTTGGAGCGAGGAAGCAAGCCCAAAGAGGGAAACCTGCTCAGCCCATTCCTGGCCCTTTTCAAACCCAAAGGAAAATGCCGCAATAAAGCTTTCTTCAGCCTTTTCCCAAAGCTCCAGGTTTAGTTCCGCCATTCCTTTTAGCATATAGGCCTGGGCAGATGGATGTTTCGCAACCGCTAGCTCAGCTTCTTTCAGTGCCCTCTTAAAAGAAGCGAGAGCCTTCTCTGTCTTGTAGACGCGGGAAAGTTTTTCCCCATTAACATAGTACAACTTGGCTTCTTTGAGATGAGAAACACAGGAGGAAATTGAGAAAGCAAATAAAACAAGACACAGAAAAATAGTCTTCTTTCTCATGTAAAAACAGTTATTCATTTTTTTTCTTTAACTGTTTTTCTATAAGTTCAGCGATTGCTTTCTGGGCATTGGCCTGTGAAAGAAGGTCTGTGCCAAATGAAACTATCTCCTCTGCAAAGGTTTTAAGACCTTCAAGCAGCCTTGCTTTTCCCTCGGCGGCATCTATATCGTTTCTTGCCAGGCTCACTTTCGCATCAAATTCATCAACAATTTTGTTGTATTCATTTGACTCCAGTTCTTTTTGGAAAAGGGCAAAGAGAAATGGATCTTCAAGTCCCAGGATGGGGTAAAGGCATCTGAAAGCTTCTCTTAATGTTTTTAAATCCTTTTTTTCGATTTCATCCCTGTAGGCCCTGCACAAGTCTGGATTGCTCTTATAAAAATTAATGATAAACTCATCTGGCTTCACTTTAACAAGGTCAGGATCAGGCCAAATTTTCCAGGAAAAAATCTTCTCCTTCCACTCTTTTGTTCTCCTTATTGCCCAAACTAAAGCTGCGGATAGAAGCGGAAAATAAAGATAGGTCTTTTGAGGAAAAATTTTCGAGAGAAACCGAACTCCATCCTCAACTACTTTTTCAACAGATTTTTCCTTCATGTTTATTTAGCTCCAATTCTATCCTATCTAAATCCAAAGTTCAAAATATATATGACATATGGAAAACTAAGTAAGGAGTTAGGAGTGAGGAGTTAATAATTAAGAAGAAAAATGATTTAAAATTGCTCCTTACTACTTACTCCTTACTTTATCTTCAGTAAAGCCAGGAATGCTTCCTGGGGAATTTCGATCCGGCCGACCTTCTTCATTCTTTTCTTCCCTGTCTTCTGCTTTTCCAGAAGCTTCATCTTTCGGG
>DAOVDU010000012.1 GCA_030669305.1 Candidatus Aminicenantota bacterium | reverse complement strand
GCTTTGAGTTTTGAATTAAGTGGCGGTGGAGGGAGTCGAACCCCCGACACTACGGATATGAGCCGCATGCTCTAACCACCTGAGCTACACCGCCAATAGCAAAGATTTTAGCCAAAACTTCTGCTTAAGTCAATTCAACTGTTTATCTGTTAATCGGTTAATCAGTTGGTCAGTTAGTCGGTTAATCAGTTAGACGGTTAGTCTGTTTTTTTAATTAAAATATTCAACTGACTAACAGATTAACAGACTAACAGATTAACCGACTAACTGATTAACCGACTAACTGACCAACTGATTAACCGATTAACAGATAAACAGTTAGACGGTTAGTCTGTTTTTTTAATTAAAATATTCAACTGACTAACAGACTAACAGATTAACCGACTAACTGATTAACAGACTGACAGAGTTCATCGAACTCTAACACGGGCCTCGCGGGTTTCAAAGCTCACTGCTTTCCCAGAGGGGCCATTTGCGGAAACATTGGAAAAAGAAATCACGCTTTCTCCCTTAGCCTTAGCTACAAATACCAAAGAAGCAATCATTCCTGATCCCTTAAAACCTTTACTTAAATCTGTACTTGAAATCCCTATAGTACACATACCAGAGGAATTATCAATATTCTTTAAGAAAGGTGCATTTTTCCCAAGCCGTGAAACAAGACCTCCTGCCACAATTTGCTTCAATGTCAGAACCTGCGCATTGAAGGATAAGCTTATCGACATATTCCCGATCTCATCCTCAGTTCTAAGATTCACACTGACTCTGAATTCCCTGCTCTGGGCGACCTCAAAATTGCCAGGATTAAAAGAAATTTGGTTCCCTCTAGGTTCCTCTCTTCTCCTCATCTCTTCTATCCTTCTTTGCTGACTCGAATCAAGCACATCCATCCTCTCAGGCGAGCGCTGCGCTGCACTTGTAGAAAAACTCCCCTTAAGATTAAACCAGAGAGGCTTTAGGTCGTCCTCGCTGAGATCAACTTTTCGGATAATATGAGGAGTAATGGTCAGGATTACATCGGTCTGCTGTATAGTCTGAGTAGAGCTGGAAAACAGGCTGCCCAATATGGGTATATTTTTAAGCCCTATAATTCCCTTAGCTGACTTTCTCTCCTCATCTTTCAGTAGACCAGCCAACAGGTTCGTCTCCCCATCCCTAAGCCTGATGACATTCTTCACTTCTCTTGTGGAAATTATCGGAATGTCGGCAAATCCTGTTCCTCCGATAGCTCTTATGTTTATTTCTAATTCCAGGGTAACCTCATTCTCAAAATGGATCTTAGGCGTAATCTTGACATCAATTCCCACATCCTCATAGTCAAAAGAGGTCACAGGCTGTTGGCTGATTCCACCAGCTGCGATAGGAGTAAAGGTGGTTTTAGGAATAGGAATTTTATCTCCCACCATGTACTTGATTTCTTCACCATCAACTCCTCGAAGCCTAGGCTGGGAGATGATTTTGGTGTCTGAATCTGACTCTAATAATTTCAAAAAAGAAATAGGCAGATTGATTAGAAAATTCTCTGATTTGGAAAAATCTAAATTCTTAAGGTTGAACCAACCTTCCTCTTCTGCCCCCTCAGGCCCGATGTATTCTAATCCCACCCCATACTGATTTAAATCCAAGCCATACTCTTTCAGTTTGATACGGGATACTTCCATAATTTCTAGATCAATGATGACTTCCCCTTTTGGCTTATCCCAGAGGTCGATTAATCTCCCTGCTAATTCAATAACAGCAGGTGCATCTCTCACCGAGAGAGAATTTAAGTTTTTATCAACGATAATAGTTGGCATTTTATATTGAGAGCGCAGTATTTGTTGGAGAGATGGACGAATCTCATCGGCTTTGACATTAGAAAGATAGAAGGTCTTGATAGCATTAACCTCATACTGGATTCTTTTTGGAGGCGTGTCCGGAACAACAATAATTGTCTTTTCATCTATTATACTGGAAAAATTTTTAGAGGCTAAGCAGAGAGAACCTATAGCCTGTTCAAAATCCATATCAGCGAGATCGATAGAAAAAGGCTTATCCTTGAACTGTTCATCAAAGAGGATGTTGATCTGAGCATGTTTTCCCAAAGCTTGAAAAATTGAACGAAGCGTGGCCCCATTTCCAATCTTCAGCCTCATCTTTTCCAGACTGACCTGAAGCTTAACCGGCAGCTCTATCCCCTCTCTCTTTGGTTTCTCTTCTTTAACTTTACCCTCCATGAGCCATCTTGCTTCTTCGGCAATCCTCCTGTTGTAGGGGTCATAGGAAATTGCAATCTCATACTCAGCTAGGGCTTGATCCTTCTTGCCTTGAGATGCGAGTTGGCGGGCTTTAAAGAGATGAGAATAGCTGGCTGCAATTCTTGCACGGAGCAAGGCGAGTCTGTAGACAGAATCCTTGGGATTTTCAAGAGCAGCCCTCTCATAGTGCTTAACAGCCTCATCCCAATTTTTATTGAGAGCAGCTTCTGTACCCAACTTATAGCTTTGGCTTAATGTTGTACAGCCCCAAAGGGCCAATGCAAATATTAGTAAAAACGCTATCTTTTTCATAGCTCCTCTCCTTCAAAAGAATACTTCCTCGCTTTGGAGTCTGGCCCGATGATTTCTATTTCTCCATGTGTAATCTTTCCAACATTAGCTCCCTCTGCAATCACATCTCCTTTTTCTACAGCAAGGGCTTTTCCCTGAAAAATAATCACAGCGACAATTTTCTGACCAGAATCTATGTATCCGATGTATCTCACACTTAGGTTTATACCTGAGATTATGCCTTCAGATGCAGTTCTAGACGTAGCATCAGGTCCGGCTTCACTCTGCTGGAGATCATATTCAGCACTCCTAATTCCAGACTTTCTGGGAGTAAATATGTTTCGCCGCGGAGGTTTCAGATCTTCTCTATTTCTTAACAACATATCTTTTCTGATAAGGCTCTTTATAACAGTTTTTTTTGGGATATTTTCTTGATCTTTTTCCTTTTCAACCCCAAAACAAAAGGCAACACTCAAGGAAAAAATAAACCCAACTAATATCAGATTTTTAACTTTCATAATAGCCTGCTAAAATAATCCTTAACTTGAGCCTCCCGCTTTGAGTGTCAATTTCAACAAAATCGATTTTTTCTACAACCAAGAATTTTGGCAGCTTTTCCACAGAATGAATGAATTTTTTCAGTGAAAAATATGACCCTGTTATATTAAAGGTTAAATTAACTTTTTTGATTTGTTCTCGCTTGAACTCTTCGTAGTCATATTTAATATCAGAAGCATGAATTTTTGTCTCGTTAAAAATTCCTTCTAAGTTCTGCCTTAGTTGATTGATATCTTCCTTTTCTTTATAAAAATATTCCTTTTTTAAGGTATCTATGTCGCGGCGAGCTTCGCTCCATTTAAGCCATTCTAATCTTTTCTCTGTTTTGCTTGAGTCTATTTTTTGATATTCTTTTTGCTTGGACGAGAGGGAGTCTACAGTGCGAAGATATGTTTTCTTCTCACCTGAAGCAATAAAAGAGTAAAATAAAAGAGCAACGACTAGTAATAGGCAGAGCAAGCCCAATATCTTTTGCTCTTTTTGTTCTAATAGATCAAATATTTCTCTCATAGATTAAAGATATCTCCGATAGTAAGAAACCATTTTCCTTTTTTGATTCTTTCATTAAATTTATTCGTTTAAACGGCATAGAATTTAACCGAGTGATAAGTTTTAAGATTTCATCCAAATTAGGAGAGGCAACCTCTAACCTGACTTCTATAGTTGCATCTTCTTTCAGGGAAGGAGCTAAAGAAACAATATAACAGGAATCGGGAAGAGATTTTTCCAAGTCCGATAGAAAATCTATCCATGAAAAGCTTTTCCTAAGAATCAAAGTATTTATTAGATCTATTTTCCTCTTTAATGTCTCTTCAGCCGCCTTAATTTGAGTTGTAAATCTCTTTTCTTGTCTTTGAGCACCTTTTATCATCTTATCGACTTTTGCGACGGAAGCTTTAATGTTTTTAGCCTTATTTCCATACTTGAAATAGATATTTCCTGCAATAATGGAAACAAAAAGAAAAACAAACGTAAGTAAAGTAAAAAGTAGATAAAACAATCTTCTATTTTTCAGCGGATGGCTTGCAAAATCTAAATTTAATCTCTTTTGCATTTTCACAGAATTTGACCTATTAAAGGAGATAACATCTTTTTTTCTTGCGCAGTAAGATTAAACTTCAGCAAAGACTCTATTCTTTTGACTGGAAAAGTCAACTCTCCTTTAAGGTAAGAGAATGTTTCTTCTTCTGAGTCAAGTAAGCCTATACGTAACCAGAAGGAATCAATCTTCTTTTTTTCTCTATCCTCAATAAAATTAGCCGTGTTCTCTATTTCCTGAACAATGGTCGCATTTTTCTGGCCTAAAGACTCCTGATTTTGGTGCTCATGAGTTGAGGATTTCTGACGGCAGAGGACAATTTCTGAATTTAAAACAGCCAAAAGACTATAAGAATCTTCCTCCATATTCATTAAGAGAAAATTCTTTTCTTTCTCCCAGTCGAGCAAATTGGAAAGACATATAATTGGAGCTCCAATTGTTTTTACTTTCAACTTGAGTTGGCTGAAGAAATTTTCATATTCTTCCACAACCGTAGTTCTGATAATCGAGGCAAGAATTTTCACCTGGTCATTTGATTTTATTAAATCAAAAGTAACTCTTGCGTCTCGAGCCAGCAAAGGTATCTGTTTTTTCACTCTGAAGCGAATGATCTGTTCTCTCTCCTTTTGGGATGGGGGTAACGAATCAAATGAAAAAACAAAAGCTTTTTGGCATAACTCTGGAAGGATGAAACCCACTCTGTGGTCAGAAATAAGAAGTCTTTCTATACCCTCCTTTATCTTCCTTTCCAATAATTCTGGCTTCTTTATGTTTTTCTTGTTAAAAGAGGGCTGAACTATCCCTCTTTCAAGGGGAAAAACAAAGTGATTCTTGATTTTTCCATCTGAGGGAGAGAAATGCCCTCCAGTGATATAAAGAGATGAAATCTGAAAAGCCGAATGAGGAACAGGTTTCTTGGTGAAAAAATCTTTAATTTTATCTTTTACAGACGCCATTTTCCGTATCTCGCTTTTTTTATTTTGCATTTCTTGTACTATCTATTATTGAAACGCTATCCTCTTATTCAACAAAAGTCACCTTGTTTAGTTCTTTAAGGCTCGTTACGCCTTTTAATAGCTTCTCAATTCCTGCTTCTCTTAAAAAAAGCATGCCCTCAGTTTTTGCTCTCTTTTTCACTTCTGAAAGGGGCTTTCTTGCCAAAATCATCTCCCGAATCTCATCGGATAGTTCTAGCAATTCAGCTATTGCCGTCCTTCCTTGATAGCCAGTGAAATTACATGCCTCACAACCATGAACTTCGTAGAAGATCTGATCCTTGTACTTTTCTGGATCGAATCCTGATTCAAGCAGTATTTCTTTTCCGTATTTAAGAGCTTTCTTGCACTTGGGACAGAGAACTCTTACCAACCGTTGAGCAAGAATACAATTCAGCGCAGATATAAAACTGTATGGATCTACTTTCATATGGAGAAAGCGGCCAATAACATCAAAAACATTATTGGCATGAACCGTGGTAAACACCAGATGACCGGTTAGAGCAGATTGGATAGCAATCTGGGCGGTTTCAGGGTCTCTAATCTCGCCGACCATTATTTTATCAGGATCATGTCTCAATATTGATCTCAAGCCACGAGCGAATGTCAACCCTTTTTTCTCATTGATAGGAATTTGGGTAATTCCTTCTATTTGGTACTCAACTGGATCTTCAATAGTAATAATCTTATCCTCTGGAGATTTTATTTCTGTTATAGCAGCATATAATGTTGTTGTTTTCCCGCTTCCTGTAGGGCCTGTCACAAGAACCATCCCGTAGGGCTGAATGATATATTTTTCGAACCCTTTAAGTACTTCATCGGAAAAACCGAGCAAATCCAATCTCAATTCGGATATGGCCTCTGTTATCATCTCTTTATCAAGGATTCTGATGACAGCATCTTCACCATAAATACTGGGCATGATGGAGATACGAAAATCTATGGTTTTATCTTTGATTTTCAATCTGAATCTTCCATCCTGGGGAACTCTTCTTTCAGCTATATCAAGGTCGGACATGACTTTAATCCTGGAAATGATGGGTGATTGAAACTTTTTATCGATTGCCTCCATGGCTTCACTCAAAACTCCATCGATGCGATACTTGATGGCCACACCCTTTTCTCTCGATTCTACATGGACATCACTGGCTCTCTTTTGGACAGCTGTAAAAATGATGGAATTAACGAGCTTAATAATAGAGCCATCTTGATCTGCCAACTTCTCAACCGAGATGACTTCTTCCTCCTCACCTCCTTCCTTTTCTACGACTTGCATGATGAACTCTTCGGTGGCATCCTTTAGAACCTGGAGAGCTGTTTCGCTCTTCCGAAGCGCCTCATGAATCGCCCTCTTTGAAGAAGCATAAACTTCTACCTTCTTTCCCAGAAAAGATTCAATGGAATCAATGATTGCAATGTCCGAAGGATCAGCAATAGCTATTTTCACGATATTTTCATTCTCTTCTAAAGGAATAAAATTCGAGCGGTAAATAAAATCAACAGGGAAAGCCTGAATTAACTCTCTGTTGAACGAATAGGATGAAAGATCGATATAGGGAACCCGATATCTATCAGCCAATTTTTTTGTTTCCTTTTCTTCGTTGAGAAGAATATTTTTAACTTTTTCCTTTTTTGTTTTATTAATCATTGGGTTACTCTTATTATATTAAAAATTGGCAGATAAACCGCAAGGAGCATTGCTGCAGCTATCAAGCCCATAAAAATGATAATGACCGGTTCAATAAGGGAAATGAAAGTATCGATTTTTGAACTTATTCTTTCGTCATAGACATCAGATATATCCTTTAACATCCCCTCGAGGTTAGCTGACGTCTCTCCTATACGAATCATATCCAGCGCTAAGGAGGAAAAAAAATCGGTTTTTTTAAGGGATTCAGACAGGCTTTCTCCGTTTTTTATATAATCGGGAAGACTCTTCGTTTTTTCGAAAAGAAATCTATTGGGAACAGCTTGACTGGCAATGCCGACTGCTGAAAGAAGAGAAATCCCGCCTTCAAGGAGAAGGCTTAGAGTCCTGCAAAAAAGAGAAATCGCTGATTCTAGCAAGATTGTTCGCCCATATGGAATTTTGAGCTTGATCCTATCTAAGAAAATAAGGCCTTTTTCTCTTTTTCTCAACAGAAAATAGACCAAAGAAAATAAAAATACAAAGGCAAGCAATAAAGGAAGATTCCTTCTCATGGTAAGAGTAAAAGATGTCAGTGCACGAGTAATAGCAGGAAGTTGTGCTTCGAAATCAGAATAGAACTCAGAAAACCGGGGGATGATAAAATTTACAAGTATTCCGATGAGTATGAAGGAAAACAAAATCAGAATAGTTGGGTAAGTAAGGGCAGCCTTAATTCTTGATTTAGTGCTGGAAATAACCTTTGCATAACTAATGAAACGGCCGATTGTTTCTGCTAAGTTTCCACTGCGCTCCCCAGCCATAAGGGAAGCAAGGTAAACTTTAGAAACGTCTTTCTCAAAATGTGCAAAGGCTTCTGAAAGGGATTTACCGCCACGAATTTCATTTTCAACCAACATCAATAACTCTTTAAGATGTAAATTCTTAACTCGGCTAATTATGATTTCAATACTCTTGAGTAGAGGATAACCTGCTCTGATGAGTGCCACGAGCTCCTGGTTAAACATGATGAAGTCTTTCTCCTTAATCTTCCTTTCAAAAGGAACAGCAGGAATCTTTATCCTTTTCCAATCTCTTTTGATCGATAATATACATAACCCCTCTTCCTCGAAACGCCTTTTGCATTCCTTAAAAGATGGGGCAAAAAAGGATTGAGAAATAACGTTTCCGTCTTCTGTGGCTAACTTGCAAAGAAAATATGGCATCTTTCGTCAATAATTCCCATAAAGTTTTAAACTAAATGTAAACTAATATTAGGGAATACTCCTTTATTTGTCAACTTTATTACCTCAGTAAATCGGCCGATCAGTTTTTTCTATTCTCCATTCACCATTAACCATTTTCTTATTCTCTGTCAGTATAGCAGTATGTCAGTATTTTCCATTCACCATTTACCATTCACTATTTTCTAGGCAATTGATAAAACATGTAAATAGCCTTTAGAGATGATTCTCATGGTGATTTTTTCCATCTTTAAAGGTTAGAAATGAAGAGTAAACAACTCAAAGCTCAAATCCGAGAATCGTAAGCCGTAAGACGTAACTGGTTTAAGGTTGAAGGTTTAAGGTAAGAATTTAAATGGTTGAAGGTTTAAGGTTGAAGGTTTAAGGTAAAAAATAAATAAAATTAAACCTTAAACATTAAACTTTAAACCAAATTTGTCTTGCCTTATTGTCTTGCCCTTTAGTTTGTCTTGCCTACTTAGATATACTGCCAAAGAAGAAAATGGGGAATAGGGACAGGGAGAGGGGGTGAGAGGGAGACAAACCCAGATAAACCAGATAAACCGAATAGACTGAACAGACTTAATTGAAGTTGACAAAACCTGAGGAAAGTTTTATTTTTAAGTAAAGATGAAACATAAAATCCTATCAGCCATAATCCTTTTTTTCCTGGTTTCGCTTGCTCTCTCTTCTCCTAAAGCAAGAAAATATCCCCTCTCAAATCTCTTCTATGCAAAAAAAACGGGAGCGAATCCACAGATCGTAAAAAAGCCTAAATATGATTATATGAGCACCTTTTTATCCAGAAGCACAAAACCTTTAGGGTTGAAGGAAAACTTAGCTCTGAAGAAATATCTGAATCAACCAAGCATAAAATGGGCCATAAGGGCTGGGCAGAGACATATTTTGAATTAAGCTTTACATATATTTTTTATCAAGATGATTCAATTTTTTGGATTCTCTAAAGATTCAGAAAAAAAATGACCCCAAAAGCCATTATGAATAAGAAGATTTACTTGGCCGTTATATCCATCTTTGCTTTACTTGTGCTTGGAGGCATAAATATCTATAAAAAAGCTACTTGGAAAGAACCTACAGACGGTGTGATTTGGAAAGAAAAGTCTGGAGGTCTCACTGCGATAAAGGTCGAAGTAGACAGTCCCGCCTATTTACATGGAATCAAAAAGGGTGATATTCTCGTTTCCATCAATAATATCCCTATAAGAAACAACATTGATGTTGCTAAAAATCTATGGATAGCTGATAGTTCAGACCAAGGCGTTTCCTACCAAATTAAACGAGAGGGAGAGATCCTTGTCCCTTTTTTTTATTTGAGTAAAAAGGGAGCCAATCTCATCTATTTTTATCTTGCCCTTATTGCACTGACCACGATCGTCATAGGCATTATTGTTTTTCTCTATTCAAAGAAAGCTATCACTATGCCCTATATCCTTTTTTTCCTTCTTTCTTTGGCCTTTTATTCTTTTTATATTTTTTCCCCAACCGGACAACTAAATATTCTGGACAGCACATTTTACTGGCTTGATAAGATAGCTTTTCTTGTTTTTCCTCCCCTTTTACTTCATTTTTTTCTCACTTTTCCCATACGAAAAAAAATTCTTAAAATTAAGCCTTCCTCAGTTTATTCTCTGTATCTTCCGGGCTTGATTCTTTTTCTGACGAAAATTTTTCCTCATCTTCCTTTCATGAAACATAGTAATGACTTTTTTATGCTCAGATTTAACCAGACCTCCGAAAAACTTGACCTCCTTCACTTTGCTCTGTTTTCAATCGTTGCTTTAGCCATTATCTTGCATGACAGCTTAAAAGCTTCAAACCTTATTATAAAAAAACAGCTAAAATGGATTGCCTATGGCCTTGGCTTTGGCGTCGTTCCTTTTACTACTTTTTACATTATTCCGTACATGACTGGACATGTTCCTTCAAAGGCAGCTGAACTCAGCATTGTTCTCCAAGCTCTAATTCCTCTGACTTTTGCCTACTCAATATCCAGATATAAACTCATGGACCTAGAGGTTATTTTAAAGAAAGCAGTCACCCTGATTTTTTCCTACGTAGTCATTGCAATTCTCTATTTCATTGTAAGTTCCAGAACTAAAATATTTTCTGAAAACAGGCTCAATGCAATAATCTTGGGAATACTTGCCATAGTACTAGGTGCGACTCTCTTTTCACCTTTAAAAAAGCTCATCCAATCCCTTATGGATAGAGCAATTTACAAACGAAGCTACAAATACCGCAAAACTCTTCTATCCATCAGCCAGGAAATCAGCCGGGAAAGAAATCTTCAAAAACTTTCTCAGTCCTTATTGGAATTAATTGCCAACGCTCTCTCACTCAATACCATCGCACTTCTCCTTCCTGTGGATAATGAAAAAAACACTTTCTACATACTGATATCCAAAGGCAAGTTGCCATTATCTGGGACACATCTCTTTTTTGAGGAAAAACTCTATCAACAGTTAAAGGAAAAGGAATTCTTATCCGTTTTTTCTTTCACAGAAAAAAAAGAACTCCAAAAAAAATTCGAAAATCTTTCTTCCTCCGGCTTCTTCCATTTCATGTCGTTAAAAGTCGAAGATAAGATCATTGGCTGTCTTGGAATGGGGAAAAAAAAGGATAATACTTTCCTTACCAGTGAAGACTGGGAACTTCTAAGAACCATATCTTCCCCGGTAGCCTTGGCCTTGGAGAATGCCTATCTCTATAACCAAGCTAACATCAGAGCTCTTGAATTGGAGAGGCTTAAAGACTACAGCGAAAACATAATAGAGAGCCTTACAGTTGGAGTTGCAGTTCTTGATCAGAAGGGAAGAATCACCGGATGGAATCGTGTACTCGAGGAAACCTTTTCAAAGAAAGCAAAAGAAGTAAAGGAGAAAAAATTAAGCTCTGTGCTGGGCAAGAAAAATTTTTCAGCCATCTTCCCCCCAGATACTCAACTGGGTTTCCGCCTCTTGAGCGAAATTACTCTAAAAATGCCTTCCGACGGGGAAAAAATTTTTGATATTACAAAAACCCCTCTGTTAGACAACAAGATGAATCCTTACGGGACGGTTATTGTCTTCGAAGATATCACAGAAAAGATATCTCTCCAGCAACAGCTCCTTACTTCCGAAAAGCTTGCTTCCATCGGGCTGCTCTCTGCTGGAGTGGCTCATGAAATAAATACTCCTTTAACAGGAATCTCAAGTTATGTTCAGATACTCCAGAAAAAATTTGCCAATTCCCATCATTCTCAAATACTGGAAAAAATCGAAGTTCAAACCGATAGGGTTGCCCGAATAATTAAAAACCTACTTAACTTCGCCCGAAATCCTTCAGAATCCTCATTCCAGCAGGTAAACCTCAAAGAAAGCCTTCAAGAGATTATATCTCTCATCGATTACAAATTAAAAAATATGAATATCAACTTAGAGCTAAACATCAACTCCATCGATCCATTATGGGCTCAGGAAGAAAAGATTCAACAGGTTTTTATCAATATCATCCTCAATGCCATCGATGTCATGCCTGACGGAGGGACGCTAAAAATCGAACTCTCTCAAATGAATAACCAGGCTGTCATAAAAATCAAGGACACAGGAACAGGAATAAAAGATCAATATTTGCCCCATATCTTTGACCCTTTCTTTACCACTAAGGGCTTCGGAAAAGGTACCGGCCTTGGTTTATCCATCAGCTATGCCATCATTAAAGAACACGAAGGCCGTATTACAGTGGAAAGCAAGGAAAGGGAAGGCTCTCTATTCACTATTTTTATTCCTATGGATTTAGATAAGAAAAAAATAAATAAAACTTCATTATCAAAAAAGAGAAAAAATGGCAAAAAACAGAATGATTCATATAATTGATGATGAACCCATCATTCATGACGTCTTAGGGGATCTTCTCACATCAGAAGGATATACAGTGGAAACTTCTTTAAGCGGAGAAGAGGCCTTGAATAAGCATTCATATCAAACCTATGATCTTATTCTTCTGGACCTTCTCATGCCTGGAATGAATGGGATAGAAGTCCTTAAAAAGCTAAAGAAAATCGACCCGTATGCAGTCATTGTCATAATCACTGCTTATGCCTCGGTGGAATCAGCGATATCTGCGATGAAAACTGGAGCCTTTGATTATATCCAGAAACCCTTTAAGCATGATGAATTACTTTTAACCGTCAAAAGAGCAATAGAGCACAAAACGCTTCAAGATGAAAATCTTCGGTTGAAAGACGAACTTAAGAAGAAATTCAGCTTTGAAAACATAATCGGCAAAAGCAAAGCGATTGAAAATGTCTTCGAAATAATTAAAGCTTCAGCTCCTACACGGAGTACAATCCTGCTTCAGGGCGAAAGCGGAACAGGTAAAGAACTGGTTGCACGAGCCATTCATCATAACAGCAACCGAGCTAATTCTTCTTTCATTGTCGTCAACAGCGGCTCCCTTCCCCCCGATCTTCTCGAGAGCCATCTCTTTGGTCATGTAAAAGGGGCTTTTACTGGCGCAGTTAGCCAAAAGAAAGGTCTGTTTGAAGCCGCTGATAAAGGAACAATTTTCTTTGACGAAATATCTGCACTCAATCTGGAAACTCAGGCAAAATTACTTCGGGTTATGCAAGATCGTGAATTCATGAGATTAGGTGGAACAACTACGATTAAAGTGGATGTCAGGATGATTACAGCAACGAACGCTGATTTGGAAGAGCTTATAGAAGAAAAAAAATTTCGGCTGGACCTCTTTTTTCGATTGAATGTCATCAAAATTGAAATCCCCCCTCTGCGTGAAAGAAAGGAAGATATTCCGCTCCTGGTTAAGCACTTCTTGGATATTTACAGCAAAGAAAACAATAAAGAAATCCTCGGTTTAACTGAAGACGTCATGGAAATGCTAGACCACTATGATTGGCCTGGAAACATCAGGGAGTTGGAAAATTTAATCGAAAGGGCCGTTGTCCTGACTAAGTCTAAACTCATTTCCAGAAGTTGTCTGCCTCCCTTCCTTTTAAGTTTCCAAAAAGAGAAAGAAACAATTTTTTCTTCACCTAACTATGATATCAACCTCAAAGAGCAGATTCAAATGTTCCAGAAAAAAGCTATTCTCGAAGCACTTAAAAAAACAAACGGGGTTCAGAAAAAGGCAGCCAGTCTCTTAGGGGTCAAGCCTACTACCTTTAATGAGATGATTAAACGCTTTAAGCTGGATGTAAATAACCTACCAGACTAACTATCAGCTCTCAGCAATTACAGGCGAAGCCTACTGCCCACTGCCTTCTGCGTTTATCTAGTTTGTCTGGTTTATTTTATCCGGTAACCCAGAAAATAGAAAGCACCAAATTCCAAACAAATAAGTTTAAGGTTTAAAGTTTAAGGTTTAAGGCAAGAATAGAAATGGGTTTAAGGTTGAATGTTTAATGTTTAAGGTAAATAACTAAATTAAAAATATAAATACTTTAAACCTTAAACTTTAAACTTATTTGTTTGGAATTTGGAATTTTATTTAAAAAACTTCCCTGGGACGGCATGATCCGGATTAACCTTTATCTTATCAGGCTTAGTTCTCAGTTCAAAACTGAAGTCTTTGACTTTTCTGTCAATAATAAGCTTCTTTTTAACCTTATTTCCATTTTCCATCCATTCTATCCAAAGAGGAAATACAAATAGTTCTTTTTGCTGGGTTATCTTCAGATTAAGAAGAAATCCTTCTGCTCCCTTTTCGACTGTTTTAGAAACTTTGACCTCAGGAAGGTGGTAGGACTCAAACCAATTTTTAAAAAATGGCTTTAAATCTCTTCCAGAGGTTTCAATAATGGTTTTATAAAAATCATTTGTACTTGCTGCACTATACCTGTTTAACATGAAAAATTCTCTTATCCCTTTAAAAAATAAATCTTCACCGAGAAAATCTTTAAGCATATTTAACACTAAAGATGTTTTGTTATAAATGATCGACTGATAAGCCTCAAAGTCAAAATAACTGATCCGGGAACCCATAGTAATCGGACCCCACTCAGACTTCTTTTCTATCCATCGTGAAAACTTTTTTAGGATATTGGAAAAGTCTCGCTCACCATATTTTTCTCTTAAATAAAGAACAGCTGAAAATTGAGCCAATCCCTCGCTTATCCAGTGGTCATGATAAGAATCCCAAGCAACACCTTGACCCCACCATTGATGAGCAATTTCATGGGCGAGAAAATACTCCTTCCAGTGAGAAAGATCAACTGGGCTGCTTCTCCTTATTAAGCGGATTTCCTCAGGAAATCGGGGAAGTTCGTTGAGAACAATGAAAGAAGGGGGGCTATGTCCGCCGCTAGAGGACCATACTCTACGGACAATACTCAATTTTTCAAAAGGATAGGGTCCAAATCTGCTTTCATAAAATTCGAGGATATCCTTTGTTTGTTCAAAAATATCATTGTTTTTAGAGTCGACATTCGATGTGCAGAAATACTCGAGAGGAAGAGGGGCACTCGTTTCCTTAATTTTTTTAAATTTTCCTACGATAAATGAAAGATATTTGACAGGTTTTTTCGTTTCGAAAACATTAACCGAAAATCCAGTCTTTTCTATCTCTTCAACTTTCTCTAATCCTTTCAATTCAGACTGTTCGATCAGCTTGCCGCTGGAGATAATTGAATATTCAGGAGGAACGATAATCTTCACACGAGCTGTAAAATAATCTTCGTCAGGAGGAACAGGGTACCAGTAAGAAGATTGACTATAAAGGAAGCTCTTATCAGTTTGAGAACGCTTGTAAGTTATATCATATTGAGCAAGGGAAATGACATCTGCTGTCAATTCTGGAGGCTCTATTTTCCCGCGGTAATAAATTTCAATCGAGGCCTTCTCATTCATGGAAGGAAGGTGTAAAAAATAAATATACAAAGTTCTCCTGAAATCGTCTTTTGTATAAAACAACTCATTTTTATCTTCATCAGTGATGCGAAGTATTTCCAGGTTAGAGTTAAGTTTAAATTTCAGCGCGCTAAGAGAGTCAATCTTTGATTCTAACTCAACTTTTGCCTTTCCTGAAAAATAAAATTTTTCAGGATTAAAGGCTATATCGATTTGATAGTTACTCACATCAAACTTCTGACCAAAAGAGATAAAAAGCCTTTTTTCATTCTTATCAACAGAAGGAGTGTAAAGGTTGATAACCCTCTCCTTTTCCCACTGGTAAAGACTAACTTCTTCCTCAGCAAAAGGAGAAAAGATATATGTTAATTCCCCTATTTTTCTTCCCTCAAATTCAAAAAGCGCCCTATTCCCCTTAGGCAAGAAGGAGAGTAGTTCTCCATTCAGGGAATTTTTTACTGTAAAAGAACGAAAATAGTATTTAACGAACAGTGAATAGGCTCTGTTTTTATCTGCTTGAGTCACTAGATTCTCTTTATCATCCTCTCTAATTATCTTGATGTTATCCTTAAAAAAAGAGTCGGAAAAACGGAGATATGCATATTTGAGCCTATCTTGGAGAATGTTTTCTTTATAAATCAATTCCAGTTGATGTTTTTCTAATGGCGATGAAGGAGAAAAAAACAAATGGCCCTTGCCCAAAATCAAGAGAGCCGTTTCATGGGCAGGAATATTGTCATAGAAGATAATGGCATCTTCGAATGTGATTTTGATATCCACATGCTTTATTTCAATCAGCTTAACTCTTTCTACTCTTTCTGATGGAATTTTTAATCTATACAGATTATTAATGCTCCCAGTCACTTTTTTTTCTTTCACTTGCCACCGGCCATCCATTTTTTCTAGAGTCAAACGCCAGGCTTCTATAACCACTGAATAGGAATTTTGAAAAAGAATCTTAACGGATAGTGTGGCATCATCTTGAGTTTCTATCTTTTTATAGGCCTTGAAGACAGCGACACTATCCATCTCGGACACATCAAATATAGTATTAATCAGTTCTTCCTCTATCTTTCTTATTTTAGAGGAAAAACAATCCAGGTAGGCTGGGATATTCTTCTGTTCTAATGCATTTTTCATTTGGGAAATGAATTCATCAACACTCTGCTCCTCGGCAATAGATAGAGTAATCATAGAAAATACCAGGAAAGATATTAGAAAGATTTTTTTTATTTGGCTCATTCTCTCCAGCCTTCCTATTAAAATAATCTATAGGGCAGGCTCAGATCATATTTATCCGACATTATTAAGCACTATAAAAAAAGGAGCAATTTTTGTGCCATATTATGGCGCAAAGGAACAAAAGAACGTCTATTTTCTCAGGAAGATTATGGCTTAAATTTCAATTTAAAAGTTATTAACAACTGTAAAATTGTAAAAAAATTTATTATTTCTCTTCTTTTTTTTCGAATTCTTCTTCCCAGGTTATAAAGCTGTGATAAAATTCTCTGTCACCCTCCTCAATTCCTCGCGTAATTTCAGTTATATGGGAAGAAGAAGCTCCAAAAGCTCCAACAGCATACTCAATTCCTTTCTCTGGATCAACAGAGTTTCCACATGTGTAGAAATCCAATGCCCCATAACCATATTCAGGCCATGTGTGTGCCGAAATATGAGATTCTGAAATAACAACAACCCCACTGACTCCATGAGGAGGAAATCTGTTGAAGGAAATAGACCAAACCTCGGTCCCAGCAATCTCGGCAGCTTTGACCAAAATCTGCTGAACTTTTGCTACGCTTCCGATTATTTCGGGATCACAACCAGATGCTTCAACAATATAGTGATGACCAATAGACTCATGTATCTTCTCTGCCATATTTATTCTCCTCAAATAGAGTGATTCTAATTATGGCATATTCCTGGGCCCTGTCAAGAAATCTTTAAACAAGAATTCGCCTTTCTTCTTTAACCATATTCAACACGATATGAGTGACAGATCTATCTACATTCTCTTGGGAGAGCAGATTCTTTATGAAAGAGTTCAGGTCCTGTCGATCCTTAAAATATCCGATAATCATTGAATCCCATTCGCCGGTTATATCATAGACAGCTACTACACGAGGGTCCTCGGCAATCTTCTTCTGCGTCTCCAGTAATTTTCCCCTTGATATACGAAGAGCAATTATGGCAATAAGCTTCAAATCAAAATACTCAGGATCAACTATAGGGATATATCCTTTTATTATTCCTGATTCTTCAAACTTTTTGATTTTATGTATAACTGCAGTAACCGATGTGCCTACTTCTTTAGCAATTTCACGAAAGCTTCTCCGGGCATTCTGATTGAGCACTCGGATAATTTTCTTACCCAGGTCATCAATCATACGAAACCTCCAAACAATTGTCTTTAAATCATAATTGTTTTGCTATAATAGTATCATTTTTTATCTTTTTTGTTGACAATTGTATTATATTTCGGTAACATCGTCAACTATTGTAAACCTTCTTGGCTTTTTTTGCAATATGGATAATATGTCATTATTTAAATGAGGTCAAACTAAAAATAATGCAAGACAGGCAAGATAGAACAAGGAGAGACAGAATGATCAATTCTTCAAAAACCAATTTCAAGAGTTTCGGCTATGAAAATGAAGCGGAAGTCTTAGACACCGTCCTTAACACGTCAAATCGAATAGAATTCATCCGCATCATGTTTCCTGATATTTTGGGAAGACGTATGGATTTCACAATCCCCAGCGATGAGTTAGAAAGAGCCTTCCATGAAGGAAAAGGATTTGACGGCTCTTCAGTAGAAGGTTTTGTGCGAATTGAAGAAAGTGACTTAGTCATAAAGCCAGATGCAACAACCTTCAGGGTTTTACCTTGGGAATACAAAGGATTTGATGAGCACACAAAATGGAAAGAAGCCATAATGTCCGGGGATATTCTCAACCCGGATGGACAGCCCTATGAAGGGGATTCAAGATACATATTAAAAAGGGTTCTTAAAAAATGCAGAGAGGAATTCGGAATTGAAGATATTAAAGTCGGACCTGAACTCGAATTTTTCATTTTTCCTAATGATAAAGAAGCTTTTCCTCTCGACCATGGAGAATACTTTTTCAGCGGCTATCATGGGGAAATTCGCAAGGAAATTCAGATCCTACTTAAAAGTATGGGAATTTTATCAGAATATGACCATCACGAAGTCGCTCATGGCCAACATGAAATAGACATAAAATATCTCAGTGCTTTAGAAATGGCCGATTCCTGCATGATATTCCGCTACATGGTGAAAAAAGTGGCCAGAATGCATAATTTATATGCAACCTTTATGCCCAAACCTTTAAACGGCCAGAACGGAAGCGGAATGCATATCCATCAATCCCTCTGGAAAAACGGTAAGAATATATTTTTCGATAAAACAGATAGATATCATCTTTCCGATACTGCGCATCAGTACATGGCAGGACTCATGACTCATTCAAGAGAAATATCTGCTGTATGCAGCCAATGGGTCAATTCTTATAAACGGCTGATCGAAGGGTATGAGGCTCCTATATATGTTGCCTGGGGACAGAGAAACAGATCTGCTTACATCAGAGTTCCTGAATACCAACCTGGAAAAGAACATGCCACAAGGATAGAACTCAGATCTCCCGATCCATCCTGTAATCTCTACCTAGCATTTGCTGCTGTATTCATGGCGGGTATGAGAGGGATTCAAAATGGATACAAACTCCAGGACCCTGTAGAAGAAAACATATACAGAATGAGCAACTCTAGGCAAAAAATATTCAAAATCAAAACACTTCCGCAAAACCTAGAGGAGGCAATCAAAATCATGCAAAAAAGTGACCTTCTCAAGGAAACATTGGGTGACCACATTTTTTATAAATTTCTGGCTAATAAAAAGTGGGAATTCGAGGAGTACAACAAAAACGTGTCCAAAGAGTTTGACAAACAAGTCAGCGACTATGAAATCGAGAAATACATGCCTTTTCTCTAACTGACTCGGTTTATCTAGTTTATCTTCTATGATGATCTAACGCAAATCCTTTTTACCTCCTTTTCTTTTTTTCCAAACAAGAATATATTAAGGAAGAACAATGCACAAAGATTGGGTAGCTATTTTAGATTTTGGCTCACAATATACCTACCTTATCGCGCGCCGCGTAAGAGAATGTGGCATATATTCAGAGATACTCCCTTACAAAATTGACGCACAAAAACTTTTGTCCAGGAAGCCAAGTGCCATTATTCTCTCCGGCGGACCGGCCGGCGTTATGGCAAGAAAAAGTCCTATGTGTGATAAAGATATTTTCAATATAAGCATTCCTGTTCTCGGTATCTGTTACGGTGCCCAGCTTATGGCCAAGGTCTTAGGCGGTAAAGTGACCAAGGCTAGGGCAAGAGAATACGGTAAGGCAATTCTTAAAATTAAATCCAGTAACAGCCTCTTCAAGGGCCTGGGTAAAGAAGAGGCAGTCTGGATGAGTCACGGCGACAAGATAACAGCACTTCCTCCCGGATTTAAAATAATCGGCTCAACCAACAATGCGCGAATCGCGGTTATGGGTGATAGGGCAAGAAGATTCTATGGTGTGCAATTTCACCCTGAGGTAGTGCACACGCCAAAAGGCAAAAGGATATTAAGGAATTTCCTCTTTGATATAGCCAGATGTAGAAGTAGTTGGAATATGCGTTCGTTTGTTCAAAGTACAATCCAGATGTTAAGAGATAGGATAGGAACTGAGAAGGTCCTCTGCGCGTTAAGCGGAGGAGTTGATTCCTCAGTTTTGGCATTATTGCTGCATAAAGCAGTGGGTAATAATTTAAGAGCCATCTTTATTGATAATGGGCTGTTGCGTAAGAATGAAGTAAATCTAGTGAAAAAAAGATTTAAGAATTACTATCGGATTAATCTGAAAGTGGTAAATGCGCAGGATATCTTCCTAAGAGGCCTAAAAGGGATTAAAAATCCAGAGGCAAAACGCAAAATTATAGGAAGATTATTTATTCGGGTCTTTGAAAGAGAAGCCAAAAAATTAGGCAGAATTAAGTTTTTAGCCCAAGGTACGTTATATCCCGATGTAATTGAATCCAGGTCCCCCTGGGGAGGACCTTCGGCAACTATCAAGACTCATCATAATGTCGGAGGCCTTCCACCACATTTA
The DNA here is from genome assembly GCA_030669305.1 of Candidatus Aminicenantota bacterium. GTDB lineage: Bacteria > Acidobacteriota > Aminicenantia > Aminicenantales > Aminicenantaceae > DAOVDU01. The sequence goes on along the minus strand of DAOVDU010000012.1, from coordinate 15,467 downwards.
AAATTTGAGTTGATCGAGCCACTTAAGGAATTATTTAAAGACGAGGCAAGAGCTGTTGGCAGAGAACTGGGTTTGCCCGACGATATAATTTTGCGACAGCCTTTTCCAGGGCCAGGACTGGCGGTGAGAGTAATCGGCACAATTACCAAAGAAAGACTAAATCTTCTTCGCCAGGCAGACTGGATTTTAATCGATGAGATAAAAAAGGCAAAATTATATCGTAAACTCTGGCAGTCATTCTGTGTGCTTCTTCCTATAAAGACAGTGGGAGTTATGGGAGATAAAAGGACCTATGAGAATGCTGTGGCTATAAGGGCGGTTACCAGTGAAGACGCGATGACCGCGCATTGGGCCAAACTTCCTTATGAAGTGCTAGAAAGAGTTTCCAGCCGAATTATTAATGAGGTTAAAGGGATAAACCGTGTGCTATATGATATTTCTTCGAAACCACCGAGTACAATAGAATGGGAATGAGATAATATTAAGGAGAAAGGATGTTAAAAGCAGAAATTTATATAACTTTGAAAAAGACAGTAGCAGATCCACAGGGGTTGACAATAAAACATGCCTTAGATTCTTTAGGTTATAAGGAAGTAGAAGAAGTCCGTATCGGTAAGTTGGTTACTGTTAAATTAAACATCAATGACAAAAAAGAGGCAGAACAAAGGCTTAATGAGATGTGTAAGAAGCTTCTGGCCAACCCGATAATAGAAGATTATAGTTTTAAGATAGAAGAGGTATAGATGAAATTTGGAGTCGTAGTCTTTCCGGGTTCTAACTGCGATCAAGATTGTTTTTATGTGGTTAAGGATGTATTAAAACAGCCGGTTAAATATATCTGGCATAAGGATACAGAATTGGATAATTTTGATTGTATTATATTGCCCGGCGGTTTTAGCTACGGAGATTATTTAAGGACAGGGGCAGTAGCCAGGTTTTCTCCAGTAATGGATTCAATTATCGATTTCGCAAATAGAGGGGGTATAGTAATTGGGATCTGTAATGGTTTTCAGATATTGCTCGAGTCTGGGCTTCTTCCCGGGGCAATGTTAAGGAATACAAACCTTCATTTTATATGTAAATACGTATATATAAAAACAGAAAATATAAAGACACCTTTTACAAATCTTTGCAAAAAGAATCAGATTTTGAAGATACCAATAGCCCATAATGAGGGCAACTACTATATCGATGATGATGGATTAAAAAGTTTGGAGAAAAATGGGCAGATTGTTTTCCGCTACTGTAGTCCAGATGGAGATGTTAATAAAGAATCCAATCCCAATAGTGCTTTAGCGAATATCGCTGGCATCATAAACAGAGAAGGTAACGTCCTGGGAATGATGCCTCATCCGGAAAGAAGTTCTGAGGCAGAGTTAGGTTCTGAAGATGGTTTTTTAATTCTCCGCTCAATCCTTAAATGGTTGGGGAGTAAATAATATGGTGAAGCCTGAGGTTTATCGAAGTCTCGGCTTAAGCGATGAAGAATATAAAAGAATTATAGATTTATTGAAGCGGGAACCTTCGACTACAGAACTGGCGATGTTCTCTGTTGAGTGGTCGGAACATTGCGGATACCCACGTTCCCGTATTTTACTGAAACTTTTGCCAAAAAAGGGAAAGTACCCAACTCTTATCGGTGAAGATTCCGGAGGGATTATTGTTGATGATTTAGCCATAATCTTTAAAATGGAAAGCCACAACCACCCCTCACAGATTGAGCCCAAACAGGGAGCTGCTACCGGCATTGGGGGAATTATCAGAGATATCTTTACTGCTGGAGCAAGGCCAATAGCATCTTTGAATTCTTTAAGGTTTGGTCCTTTGACCGAACCATATAATCGTTATCTTTTGCGCGGTGTAGTAGATGGAATTCAATTTTACGGGAATTGTCTTGGGGTACCCACTGTCGCCGGAGAGATATATTTTGACGAAAGCTATAACGGTAACTGTTTAGTTAATGTGATGAGTATTGGCGTTGCCAAGAAGGATGAATTAGCCAGGGCTTTCGCCAGAGGAGTTGGTAACTCAATTATGTACGTTGGATCAAGTACAGGAAGAGATGGTATTGGAGGTTGTAGTGTTTTGGCCTCACACGAATTTAAAGAAGGCGAGGAAAAGAGACCCACAGTTCAAATTGGAGATCCTTTCACTGAAAAATGTTTAATAGAGGCTACATTAGAGGCTTTGGCTACAGGGCATGTTGTAGGGATTAAAGATATGGGTGCAGCAGGACTTACCTGTTCCACGAGCGAGATGGCTTCCGTTGGAAATTCAGGAATGGAAGTAGAGCTCCAGTTAGTCCCCAGAAGGGAAGCTGATATGGAACCTTGGGAAATAATGATGTCTGAGTCCCAGGAGAGGATGCTAGTTTGCGTTAAAAAAGGCAAAGAAAAAGAGATTGAAAAGATCTTCTCCAAGTGGGATTTGCATGCTGTGGTTATTGGCAAGGTTACAGACGATGATATAGTGCGCATTAAAGATAAAGGAAAGGTTGTAGCAGAAATAAAAGCCCATTCTTTGACACAAGCGCCTGTTTATGACATGCCTTACAAAAAGCCAGCCTATTTAGATGATTTAAATAAACTGGATATAACCAAAATCTCTGAGCCTAAAGATTATAATGGAGTTTTACTTAAACTTTTGGGCTCTCCCACTATATCCAGCAAAGTTTGGGTTTATGAGCAATATGACCATATGGTTCAGACTAATACGGTAACTTTACCTGGTTCTGATGCCTCTGTGCTCAGGTTAAAGGGAACGAACAAGGCCATTGCAGCTACTACTGATTGTAACAGTCGCTATTGCTATTTGAATCCATATAAGGGAGCGCAGATTGCGGTTGCAGAAGCAGCAAGAAATTTAGTGTGTTCTGGCGCTGAGCCAGCAGCAGTTACTGACTGCCTTAATTTTGGCAATCCGGAAAGACCAGATAGATTTTGGCAGTTTAAAAATTGTGTAGAAGGTGTTGCTTCTGCCTGCAAGTTTCTCAATATATCTGTTGTTAGCGGTAATGTCTCTTTTTATAATGAAAGCATTAAAGGTGTAGTCAATCCAACTCCCACAATCGGGATGATTGGAATTGTTGATGATGCGCATCAAGTCTGCACTCAGTATTTTAAGAAGGAGAAAGAGATAATTATTCTTTTAGGTATTTCTAAGGAAGAATTGGGAGGAAGTGAGTACTTAAAAGAAGTTCACGGTCAGGTCAAAGGCGACACTCCAGATTTGGATTTGTGGCTAGAGCAGGCAGTACAACGTACAGCGCTTGATGCCATAAGAAAAGGGTTGGTAAGTTCCGCACACGATTGCTCTGAAGGTGGGCTGGCAGTGGCCTTGGCTGAGTGTTGTATTTCCAATAAAGAAAATATGGTAGGAGCAGTTATTGATAGTCTAACTTTTGATGCAAGAAAAGATGCTGCTCTCTTTGGTGAATCTCAATCAAGGATTGTTCTTTCTTGTAGCAAAAAATCTGTCCATAAAATTAGAGATATAGCTGAAAGATTTGGTGCGCCTTTTCAGATAATTGGAAGAACTGGAGGCAAGGAATTAGAGATATTGGTGGGTAAAAGAAAAATAATTAATCTATCTGTTGAGGGAATGTTCGAGAGATGGATAGATTCGTTGCAGTCATTGATTATGGCTTAGGTAATTTAAGTTTGGCGTTTCAGCACAGCCTATATTTTTCACTATGGACAGTACTCCATTCAAGAGGCAAAAAACATTTAAAAAATAAGAGAATATCAATTAGAATATAAGTCATGTGTGGGATATTTGGGATTGTCGGACATAAAGATGCTGCCAGACTTACATATCTAGGTCTCTATGCCCTACAACATCGCGGCGAAGAAAGTGCTGGGATAGTTGCTTATGATGGAAAGAAGGTTAGCTTCCACAAAGGTATGGGGCTAGTTAGTAATGTCTTTGATGAAAGAGCCATAAAATCTTTGCGCGGCGATTTAGCTGTTGGCCATGTGCGTTATTCCACTACTGGCGCCAGTCTCGTAAAAAATATCCAGCCATTTTTAGTAAGCCACAGAAGAGGCCATATTGCCATCGCCCATAATGGCAACCTGACAAATACCCTAAACTTATGGGACGCTCTGGAGGAAAGAGGTTCTATTTTTCAAACTACAATGGATTCGGAAATAATCGCTCATCTTTTAGTTAGGTCAGAGAAGAAAGATTTAAAGGCAAGCTTTATTGAGGCGTTAACTCAGTTGGAAGGTGCTTATTCCTTAGTCTTAATGGTAAATGATTTATTAATTGGGACAAGAGACCCTTATGGATGGAGGCCTCTGTGTTTGGGCAAGCTTAATGGCGCATATGTCTTAGCCAGTGAGGCCTGCGCTCTGGATTTAATTCGCGCCAAATATATAAGAGAAATTGAGCCAGGCGAGATTGTATTTATCAATAAGAATAGATTGAAATCGATTAAACCATTTCCCAAAAAAAGACATGCATTCTGCATATTCGAATATATCTATTTTGCCCGGCCTGATAGCAACATATTTGGCAAAAATGTGTACCTTACTCGCAAACGCTTAGGCAGGCAACTTGCTCACGAATGTCCTGTAGATTGCGATTTAGTTATGCCTATCCCGGATTCAGGAAGTTATGCTGCCATAGGTTTTGTTGAGGATTCCAAGATTCCTCTTGAACTAGGTTTGATTAGAAACCATTATGTTGGGAGAACTTTTATTCAGCCTTCGCAACATATTAGAGATTTTCGCGTAAGAGTAAAACTTAATCCTATAAAGGATGTCCTTAAAGGTAAGCGCATAGCAATTATAGAAGATTCCATTGTACGCGGTACTACAAGTAGAGTACGAGTAAAGACATTACGCGAGGCGGGAGCAAAAGAGGTGCATATGCGTGTGAGCTGCCCACCGCTCAAATTTCCCTGTTTCTATGGAATCGATTTCCCCACCAAGAAGGAATTAATTGCCTCACATCATAGTGTGGAGTGGATAAGGAATTTTATTAACCTGGATAGTCTGGCCTATTTAAGCCTTGAGGGGATGCTGGAGGCGATGTTATTGCCTAAAGGTGAATTCTGCACTGCCTGCTTTAATGGGGTATATCCCGTTAAGCCGGCGAAGAAGTTATCCAAAAATATATTAGAGAAATAACCTGCCATTTTCATTTTGCTAAGAATAGGATATTTTAGCTTTGCCTTGACAAACCCAAAAATGTTCTTGACGGGAAAAATTGTATCTCTTATAAAATCCTATTAATATTTTTGGGGGAACTCCACTTGGATTTATATTGACATTCCATGCTAATATATTAAAGTAAATAAAAAGTATGAAAAAAATGAAGTCAAAGCGGATTGATGCCCAATCCTTCGGTCAAGACACTCTAGAAGACTTCCATGCTTTATCACATCGAATAATTAACCTTGGATTACGTGGCCTCTTAAGAATTGATTTTTCACGTGAAGCCTCGAAAATTCTAATGAATTTCTCAGGATGTGACTCTGTTGAAATGTGGATAAAGGAGCATGGCAAATACTATCGTAGTGAGATCATTCGCTCTCCAAAGCAGTCCTTCCGATTTGGAATCATACCTATTAAACAAAAAGAAGATGGTAAAATTATCCCAAACTTTCAGATAGACTATTGCCTGGGAAGAATGTGTAGAGACATTGTTCTTGGACATTTTAATCCTTCATTGCCTTCTTTTACGAAGAGGGGAAGCTTCTGGACAGGTAATGCAGAGAATTCCTTTGCATCGCTCGCAAAACAGAATAGGAATATGAGCACTTGCAAAATAATCGTTGAAGGAAATTACAAATCAATAGCTTTAATTCCGATTTCAGTTGAAAGTGAGAACATTGGGCTTTTGCAGTTGAAGAGCATATTCCCAGACTACTTTACAAAAGAAGGAGTAGAGTTTTACGAAGGTGTTGTTCAAACACTTGGAATTGCTCTGACACACAGACGTGCACAAATAGAGTTGCGGGAAAGAATCAAAGAACTAACATGCCTTTATGGCATTGCTAAGACAGTTGAACGTCCAGACTTAACCCTGAAAGAGATCCTGCAGGGTATTGTGGAACTTGTGCCTCCTGCTTGGTTATACCCAGAGATTGCTTCTGCCAGGATTACCTTGGATGGAAATTCTTACTCTACTCCTCGTTTTCAAGAAAGCGGTCAAAAACAGCTAGCGGACATTGTTGTTAGAGGGAAACGACGGGGGACTGTAGAGGTGGTTTATTTGGAGAAGAAGCTGGAACTTGACGAAGGGCCTTTTCTTAGAGAGGAAAGAAGTCTTATTGATACTATCTCAAGAGAAGTGGCACTCATCGTAGAACGAAAACAGACCGAGCAGGATAAAGCGAGGCTTCAGGAACAGCTCCAGCATGCTGACCGGTTGGCAACCATCGGTCAGCTTAGTGCAGGAGTGGCCCATGAATTGAACGAACCTTTAGGGAGCATCCTTGGGTTTATTCAGCTTGTAAAAAAAAATCCGGGACTCCCAGAACAGGTAAAGCAAGACATTGAAAAAATAATGAAAGCCTCTCTCCATGCACGAGAAGTTGTCAAGAAGCTCATGTTGTTCGCTCGACAGATGCCTCCACATAAGACACAAGTTAATCTGAACCAAGTTGTTGAAGAGGGATTCTATTTTCTTGAATCTAGATGTGCTAAAGAAGGGATAAAAGTTGTACTTTTTCTATCTCCAGATATACCAGAGATCACTGCTGATCCAGCTCAGCTAACCCAAGTTTTTGTAAATATTGTTGTCAATGCAATTCAGGCAATGCCGAACGGAGGCAAACTAACGATAAAAACGAATGCTTTTGATAAAAGTGTCTCGCTCATTGTAGAAGACACAGGTGTTGGCATGAGAGAGAGCGTTATAAAGAAAATATTCCTTCCGTTCTTTACAACAAAGGACGTTAGGCAGGGAACAGGCCTGGGTCTGGCTGTGGTCCATGGAATCATAACCTCTCACGGGGGCTCTATCAATGTTGAGAGTAAGGTCGACCAAGGCACAAGAATCGAAATTAAACTACCCAAAGAAAAGCTACAAGAAAGAAAGAGAGGAAGTTAAATGAGAACTTCTGAAAAGAAAGAACATATCCTTGTTGTGGATGATTCTCTGGATACGCTAGAATTGCTACAAAGAAATCTGGAATCCAAAGGCTATCAAGTGTTTACTGCACCTGGTGCAATTGAGGCGATTAAGATTTTAGAGTCCACTCCAATGGACTTAGTCATAACAGACCTTAAAATGCCCAAAGTTAACGGTCTGAGTCTTGTTAGACACATTCAGGAGAACTTCAAAGATACTGAAGTGATGATGATTACAGGTTACCCTTCGATTGAAGGGGCAGTCGAGGCAGTTAAGACTGGGGCTGAAGAATATCTGGCCAAACCTTTTACCGATGAGGAACTCTTTTCCGCAGTCAAGAGAGTGCTAGATAAATTACACATGCGTAGAGCTGCACACATGCGACCTCATAAGCCTCCTCCGGCCCGTTATGGTCTTATTGGTGAATCAGAGGCAATGCATAAAGTCTTGAATGCCATTGAGAAGGCTGCTTCAAGTTCTGCAACAATACTCATAACTGGAGAAAGTGGTACAGGGAAAGAGCTTGTAGCCAGGGCTATTCATTATAACAGCCCTCGTGCTTCAGCTCCATTTGTACCTATAAACTGCGGCGGTATCCCAGAGGCGCTACTTGAAAGTGAACTTTTTGGATATGTTAAGGGAGCTTTTACCGGGGCTACAGAAACTAGAGCGGGTTTCTTTCAAACTGCAGAGGGAGGTACGATCTTTCTTGATGAAATTAGTGAGACAAGTCTATCGATGCAGGTCAAGCTTCTCCGTGTTCTCCAAGATAAAGAAGTTTATATGGTTGGAATCAGACATCCACAAAAAGCAGATGTGAGGATTATTGCTGCAACTAATAAGGATTTGCTCAGTCTAATAAAGAAAGGGGATTTCCGGGAAGACCTATTCTACCGCCTTAATGTTATTACTATAGACATTCCTCCTTTGAGAGAGAGAGAGGAAGACATTTTGTTGTTAGTCAAGAATTTTACAACCAAATTTGCCATAGAGTTTAGTAAGCCTCCGCCCAGGTTTTCCGAAAGTGCATTACAAGTTTTGAAGAGCTATTACTGGCCTGGAAATGTAAGAGAATTGGAGAATATAGTCCAAAGACTTGTAATCATGATCGAAGGGAATATCATAGATGTTCCAGACTTTCCTTCACTCATGCGATTCTCAGCTCTTAAAGGAATTAGGCCTAATCGAACTTTAGCCGCAGTAGAGGCCGAATATATCATCAGCGTCTTAGCCAGTGTGGATGACAACAAAACGCGGGCAGCGGAGATTCTTGGGATCGACCGTAAAACTCTGCGAGAAAAGTTGAAAAAAATGAAAAATCCACGCTTCTCCTAAGTATTCCATAGCAGGGGTGATTTTCCCCAGCGGTTCAAAGCTCCCCAGTGACTTATGTGTTTTTAGCTGTCTCGCTACAAAATATCCACACCATACTAGGAATATTCAATTTCAAGAATTTCTTTCTTTTCAATAAGTTAGGCACATATAATCATTCGCTTTTTAAAATAAATACGCATCCGTGCTGATAACATATAATTGGCACTAAAATTGCAAATGTTTATTTTGAGAAAGGAGGTAAGTATGAAAGAAATGGATCGAAAGAGAAGAAATAAGGAAGATATAACTCCCATTTCAAAAACAAGAGAATGGAAATTGTTATATTACGAACATGGTAGGCCTGGTCTTGAAGATAGTAGCGAGTACAGAGGCTTGTGTAGGCATTGTGAGCTTTGTGCAACTTGTACTCTTCCAAAACCTGAGGGGGGCGTCTGGCATTGCAAATATTACGTAGCCGTGGCGAAAAAAATCAGTTTCTACGAAAATGTTCTCAAACAACTCGAAAAAGCAGAAGACGTTGTGCATTTTGACCGGGATATTTGTAAAATCCTGGCAGCGACAATGAACGAGTTTGTAGTTCACTTTCCAGTAAAAATGGACAATGGCGGGTTAAAAGTAATGACAGGTTACCGTATACAGCATAACAATGCACTGGGACCATATAAAGGAGGATTGCGATTCCATCCCTCAGTGGATATCGACGAAGTCCGCGCACTTGCGACCCTGATGACCTGGAAGTCAGCAATTACTAATATCCCATTCGGTGGTGCAAAAGGAGGGATTCAGCTCGACCCAGCTGACTTTAGTTCCGATGAGCTGGAGAGAATCGCCCGCCGCTTTACCTTTGCTTTAGGAAACAATATAGGTCCAGAATATGATATTCCTGCTCCAGATGTTAATACGAACCCCCAGATTATGGCCTGGATTCTAGATACCTACCTTTCAACAGTAACCCCGAATGAGAGGAATCGGTGCCTCCATGTAGTTACTGGCAAGCCCATCGAATCAGGCGGAAGCAAGGGACGTAACAAGGCAACAGGACAGGGCATAGTTTTCCTCATCGATAAATGGGCAAATGATCATGGCTTTAACTTAAAGGGTGCTACGTACATAGTACAAGGCTTTGGAAATGTTGGCTCTTGGGCATCACGTTTAATGAAAAAGAAAGGCTCAAAGCTCATTGCTGTTGAGGATGTAACTGGAACGATTTTTAACAGTGAGGGTATTGACCCTGATGATCTTGCTAATTATGTCAAAAACCATGGCGGAGTTCTTGATTATCCGAATGCAAAGCCAATTGACCATGAAACTTTCTTTAGCACAAAAGCTGATATATTTATCCCTGCTGCTTTGGAAAATCAAATCACAGCTGAAACTGCACAGCTATTGAATGTCAAGCTCGTTGCCGAAGGTGCTAATAGCCCCACAGATCTAAATGGTGACATTATCCTACAGCGAAAAAAGATTGATGTGATTCCTGACATACTTTGTAACTCTGGCGGTGTAATTGTCAGTTACTTCGAGTGGCTCCAAAACAAGCGAAGTGAGTTCTGGGAACTTGACGAAGTAGATAATAAGCTGCACAAGAAAATTATAAGCGCCTATGAGCAAGTACATGATACTGCCGAGAAGTTCAAAGTCGATTGGCGTACGGCAGCTCAAGTTGTAGCTATTTCACGGCTTGAATCCGTCTACAAGGAAAGAGGCATCTATCCGTGATCACAACATTAAGAATACCATAACATTTTATATTTAAACCAAATTTGTCTTGCCTGTCATTGCCACGGCGCTTCCCTCCTCGCAATGACGGGGAGAGACAAACCCAGACAAACCAGATTAACCCAAAAATGTTCTTGACGGGAAAAACTGTATCTGTTATAAAATCCTATTAATATTTTTTTATTTTATACATAATAATTAAGTTTATAGGAGGAATAATAAGTTTATCTGATAAAGTCTACGCATTTCGCTTGCCAATATTTTTCCATATTTATGTATTTTCTATTTAAAATTCTATAAAGATTTGGAGGGAAATCTGTGGATGCTGACACTCAAAAAGTTCAACTTTTAATAACAAAACATAATACTGAAAAAAAGGCTCTCATATCTATATTGCAGGATATACAGGCAGAATATAATTACCTTCCTCAAGAGGCTCTGAAAATTGTTTCCGAAACTTTAGATGTGCCACTTATTAATATAATTGGAGTGGCGACTTTCTACCGCTCTTTTAGCCTTCAACCCAGAGGAAAACATCTTGTAACTGTATGTATGGGAACAGCCTGTCATGTAAGAGGAGGCCCTAAAATCTTGGAGGAGTTTGAAAGAAGGCTGGACATTGAAGCTGGGGAAACTACAAAAGACAGTCAATTCACCCTAGAAACTGTTGCATGTTTGGGGTGCTGTGCTATTGGCCCTGTGGTTGTTGTTGACGGCAATTACTATGCTCAGACAACCATCCGAATGGTTGGCCCTATTTTAAAGAAGTACAAGAAAAAAGAGAAAAAAAATGAAGCACATTAGTAAAATTAAATCAATCGAAGAATTAAAACAAACCATCAACAGCCAAATCCAAAAAAAAACATCTGAGAAAAAACCAGTCCTTACAGTTTCTGCAGGAACCTGTGGCCAGGCTCGAGGTTCATTAAACGTGATCGAATCTTTAAAAAAAGTGATCAAAGATGAAAATATGGAAGATAAAGTCAAGATCAAAGTCACAGGATGCCACGGATTCTGTGAAGCTGAACCAAACATCATCATCCACCCTCAGGGCATTTTTTACCAACACGTAAAATCTGAGGATGCTGAAGAAATTATCACTGACACTATTCTTAATGGGAAAATCATCGAACGGCTTCTTTATTCTGACCCTATTACCAAAGAAACTGCTCCAAAAGAAAGCGATATTGCCTTCTACAAGAAGCAAAAACGCATCATTTTAGGAGACAATGCCCTTATTGACCCAACAGACATCAACGACTATTTCTCCATTGGAGGTTACCATTCGCTTGCCAAAGTCTTAGAAAATATGACTCCAGAAAATATTATCGACACCATCAAACAATCAGGCCTGAGAGGAAGAGGGGGAGCAGGATTTCCTACAGGATCAAAGTGGCAATTCGCCAGAAAAGCTAAAGGAGATACAAAATACATTATCTGCAATGCTGACGAAGGTGATCCTGGTGCATACATGGACCGCAGCATAATGGAAGGAAATCCTCACCGTGTCCTGGAAGGGATGATAATTGGTGCCTATGCCATCGGTGCAGAAGAAGGTTACATCTATATTCGAGGCGAATACCCCCTTGCTGTAAAACATATTACCTGGGCCATTTCCCAGGCGGAAAAGATGGGTCTTTTGGGAAACGCTATACTTGGAAAACGCTTTAACTTCCAACTCCGCATCGCCAAAGGTGCTGGAGCTTTTGTCTGCGGCGAAGAAACTGCCCTGATCGCTTCCATCGAAGGTAAAGTAGGCGAGCCTCGACAAAGACCCCCTTTCCCTGTAGTAAAAGGCCTGTGGAAAAAACCCACAAACATTAACAACGTTGAAACCTGGGCCAACATTCCCATCATTATTGACAAAGGAGCCAATTGGTTCTCTCAAATTGGCACAAATGGCAGCAAAGGAACAAAGATCTTCTCACTTGTTGGAAAAATCAACAACACTGGCCTCGTAGAAGTTCCGATGGGCATCACGCTAAAAGAGGTAATTTTTGACATAGGCGGAGGAATTCCAGGAGGAAAGGAATTTAAAGCTGTCCAGACTGGAGGACCTTCAGGAGGATGTATCCCTAAAGAAAAATTAGAGCTACCCATTGATTATGAAAGCCTGACTCAAGCCGGTTCTATAATGGGCTCTGGTGGAATGATTGTTTTGGATGAGAAAACCTGCATGGTAGATGTTGCTAAATATTTCCTGAATTTCCTCCGGGATGAATCCTGCGGAAAATGTCTTTCCTGTCGGGAAGGCACACAGCGGATGTGGGAAATCTTAAAAGACATATCAGAGGGGAAAGGAAAAGAAAGCGATCTCGAATTGCTCGAAGAATTGGCAAAAACTGTTAAGGATGCTTCAATGTGTGGATTAGGTCAAACTGCATCAAATCCTGTCTTATCTACACTTAAATATTTTAAAGAAGAATATCAGGAGCACATAAAGCATAAAAAATGTCCAGCCTTAGTGTGCAGAGAAATTATTTCTTCACCCTGTCAATATATTTGTCCTATCGACCAAGAGGCTTCGGTTTATATTGCCTTGATAGCTCAGGCAAAATTCGAAGAAGCCCTGAATATCATAAAAAAGGATAATCCTTTACCCTCTGTTTGTGGACGAGTTTGTCATCACCCATGTGAAACGGTTTGCAGAGCAGCAGAAATAGGAGAGCCTATTGCTATTCGATCCTTAAAACGATTTATCATGGATTGGGCGATTGAAATGGGCTATAAACCCCCTGAAGAACAAGAAAAACCAAAAAAGAAAAATAAAGTTGCTGTAATCGGAGCAGGCCCAGCAGGATTGACAGCAGGCTACTATCTAAATAAAAAAGGTTATTCAGTGACTATATTTGAGTCTCTGCCTGTTGCTGGAGGGATGTTAATCACAGGAATTCCTGAGCACAGATTACCTAAAAGAAAATTAAACTATGATATTGAAAACATCCTAAAATCAGGCGTTACCATAAAGACAAATACAGCATTAGGTAAAGATTTCTCTCTGGATGATCTTTTTAAAGAAGGCTACGAAGCATTGTTTATTGCTATCGGAGCACACAAATCAATGAAAATGAACATTCCTAACGAAGATGCAGAGGGAGTTATTCAGGCACTCGAACTGCTCAAAGAAGTTAATTTAGGAAAAGAAGTAAAATTGGGTAAGAAAGCAGGAATCATTGGCGGCGGAAATGCAGCTGTTGACGCTGCCCGAGTTGCAATAAGAAACAAGAATACAGATAAAGTTATTATATTATACAGAAGAACAATAAAAGAAATGCCTGCTTTTGAAGAAGAAATTGATGCTGCAATCGAAGAGGGAATCGATATCCAATTTTTGGTGGCACCAAATAAGGTTTTGACTGATAATGGAAAAGTGGTCGGTGTGGAATGCACACGGATGAAATTAGGGGATATTGATGCCAGTGGAAGAAGAAGGCCTATTCCCATTGAAGGTTCAGAATTCACAGTCGAACTAGACACGCTTATTCCTGCTATAGGGGAACGGCCAGATACTAGTTACATAACCGAAAAAGATAACCTGAAAATCTCAAAATGGGACACTATAGTGGTTAATGAGGAAAGTCTCTCAACTGATCGCAAAGGTGTTTTTGCTGGTGGAGATGTCGTAACAGGGCCCAAAACTGTAGTCGAAGCAATAGCTGCAGGAAAAGCAGCGGCTGAATCCATTGAAAAATACCTCGAGGGAAAAAGCTTAGCAAAAGAATATAAAATATGTAGGCCATCCTTATACATTGAGCCTGTTGAATTGACTGAAAAGGAGATAGAAGAAGCTGAGAGGCCCAAAATGCCGAGGCTGCCTGTAAAAGGAAGATATAAAAATTTCCAAGAAGTCGATTTAGGTTTAACCGGGAATATGGCCATTAAAGAAGCAAGGCGTTGCCTGAGATGTGAACTGGAAACCGAAGACGGTAAAAAAGCCATAGGAAGGAAAAAATGATTAATTTAAAAATAAATAATTTAGAGGTTAAGGCTGAGGAGGGCTGGACTGTTCTAGAGGCAGCCAAATTTTATGGGCTTGAAATTCCGACCCTCTGTTACAACGAAGGTCTGAGTGTATACGGAGGCTGCCGCCTTTGTCTTGTTGAGATAGGCGAGGGCCCTAAATCCAAACTTGTCAGTTCCTGTACTTATCCTGTGGAGGAAGGACTCGTGGTCAGGACAGGTACTAAAAGAGTCATTGAAGCCCGTAAGATGATGATTGAACTCATGCTCTCGATTGCTCCAAACTCCAAAGCCATTCAGGACCTGGCTTCTAAATTTGGAGTTACGCAAGTCAGGTTCAAGATTCGAAACGAAGAATGTATCCTCTGCGGCCTCTGTGTACGAATGTGTGCAGAACAAATGGATGGACGTGCGATTGGCTTTCAAAACCGGGGATATAAGAGAAAAATATCTACTCCCTTTGACATCAAATCTGAGGTGTGTCGCCTCTGCGGTGGCTGTATGTATATATGTCCTGTGTGTCAACTGAAATGCCAGGGCCCAGATGCAGATACGACTGTATGCAATGCCTGTTTAACCATGGATCCGACTTGCCTGGATTATTACGATGAGCTTCAGTGCTGGATGTATGATGCAGGCCGGTGTGGGACTTGTGTAAGAGAAACACCTGAAAAATCCGACAGTAAGGAGCAGACTAGAAATAGCAAGGCAAAAGAGAAAAATGTATAAAATGAGTAAATAAGGAGGTAATTATAATGGCTTATACAAAACTCAACAGGAGTGCCGCCACTCTAACAAAGAATAGAACCGAGGGTTCCATCAGTCCTTTCAGCGGGATGTGCGTAACCTGTGTTGATGGCTGTATCGGCATGTGCGAGATTGGAAAATCTGCATATCGCGGACATGAAGTTCTCTATCCCCAACCTTTTGGCATCATTACTTCAGCCTCTGAAAAGGAATACCCCGTTGACCTCTCTGACTTCAGCATCATGGGAACAGCAGTCGGAGCACATGGTGTTGAAGCTGACAGCGATAAAGCAACTTTCCCAAAAGTCACAATTGAAACAGCTTTAGGACACGACAAAGGGATCAAATTAAAAGTTCCTTTTATCATTCCAGGAATGGGTTCCACGAATGTTGCCAAACAGAATTGGGAAGGATTGGCCATAGGCGCTGCAATTTCTGGAGTCATTCTTACTGTCGGTGAAAATGTCTGTGCTATGGATGAAGGATCTGAAATAAAGAATGGAAAAATCATCCGTTCGCCTGATATGGAAAACCGGATAAAACTTTTTAAAGACTGGCAGGAAGATGGCTATGGAACTGTTGTTGTGCAAGCAAACGTGGAAGATACAAGACTAGGCGTTCAGGAA
>DAOVDU010000023.1 GCA_030669305.1 Candidatus Aminicenantota bacterium | reverse complement strand
TAGCGATTTTTGACCAAAACCTGTGAGCACAAGTATAGAGGTAGCATTAATTTTCATACCAAAGAGAATATCTTCTACCTTATCTCCAACCATATAAGAATTTGCAGTTTCTATATTCAGATCTTTGGCTGCTTGGAGTGCCATACCAGGGTTAGGTTTACGGCAAGAGCAGTTTTTTCTGTATTTAGGGTTGGAAGATGAAATATGATGAGGACAATAATAGATTCCGTCAAAACGGGCATTATGCTTGGCGAAAGATGCGCTCATTTTATTGTGAATATCATGAAGATCTCTTTCCTTGATAAGCCCCCTCCCGACTCCAGACTGATTCGTTACTATGACTGCCAGCAGTCCGGCTTTATTGATTTTTCTTACTGCCTCAAAGCTGTACGGATAGATCTCAATTAGACTGAATGAGTTTGGATAACCCACATCTTTATTGATTGTTCCGTCTCTATCGAGAAATACTGCTCTTTTTTTCATTTCAAAAATTTTTGACTGACCTGAAAAACTTCTTCAGGTTCAATATTCATCATGCATCTGTGATCGAATGGACACTCTCTGTATGAGCATGGCCAGCAAGGGACGTCTTTTTTAATGATTGCAGATGGTTCCTGGAAAGGGCCTGTAATACGAGGATCTGTGGGTCCAAAAAGAGCAACAACCGGAATTTTCAAAGCATTTGCCAGATGCATGGGCCCTGAATCGTTTGTGATAAAGAGGTCAGCTTGGCTTGTTAGCGCTGCAAGCTGACGGAGGTTTGTTTTTCCAGTTAATATGAATGGCTTTATGACCGAATGAGATGCTATTGATTCAGCCAATCCTGCTTCATTTGGAGAGCCGATAATGAGAATATTTGCCTTATACTTGTCCTGATATAGCTTGGAAAGTTCTGCATACTTTAAAACAGGCCATCTTTTAGAGGAACCATAAAAAGCGCCTGGGTTGAGGATAATAATATGCTTTTCTATATTAACATTGAGTGAAGCCAGCAGGTTTTTTGCTTGTTGTCTTTCTTCTTGAGTTAAGGGAAAGGATAATTGAGGGGAGAATGTTTGAAGTCCAAGGCCAGAAATTAAATTGAGATAGTAATGAACTTGGTGAAAAAAGTTCCCCTGGTTATTTAGAGAAACTCCATTAGTTAACAGAATACCTCGGCCATCTTTCTTGTAACCCCACCGTTGCGGTATTTTTGCCAGGTAAAGGAGAAGAGCCGAAGAGAAGGAATTTGAAAGAAGGACCCCGACATCGAAATCATATTCTTTTAGTCTTTGAACTGAAACTTTCAGGCTTTTTAGGTTGCTTTGGTCAGGGAGAGGAATTATGTTCTCTATAAAATTGAAAGAGGTGAATAAATCCTTCACCCACTCGCGTGCTGCAATCCATACTTGGGTTTCAGGAAAGTTTTTGCATAAACTTACTATTGCAGGGATAGCAAAGATAGAGTCCCCGATCCAATTCGGTGCTCGAACAACTATTTTCATGAGTTCAATTGTATTCGTTTAAAGAAATCTTGTCAAAACTGTTAGTCAGTTAAAAAGTTCGCCAATTTTTTTTAATTAACAGAATTAACCGACTAACAGATTAACAGATTAACCGTCTAACAGATTAACCGACTAACTGTCTAACCGATTAACCGACTAACCGTCTAACCGATTAACAGACTAACCGATTAACAGACTAACTGACTAACAGAATAGCAGATGAATAGAATTTTCTTGAGAAGCGGAATTATATTTAATCATCAGAAGAAAGTTGCTTACTCTTTTTTTCTTTTGAGGGATCTTTATCTTTTTTGGGTTTTGCTTCTGTTTCATGCTTTGTTTCTTGTTTTTCCTTTTGGGCGTAGTCAGTTATATACCAGCCACTGCCTTTGAACTGGAGGGTCGGAGCAGAAATGACTTTTTTTACACTCGCGCCACATTTAGGGCATTTTTTTTGCAGATGTTCATTTACTTTCTGTAAGACCTCAAAGATGAATCCGCACTCTGAACATTTGTATTCATATAATGGCATATTTTATCCCGAAAATTTAATGGGTATTATAACAGAGAATAAGCCTAATTCAAAATTCGAATAATTTGGAAGAGAACCTTTTAATTAAAATAATTAACCGATTAACCGATTAACCGACTAACAGACTAACCGATTAACCGACTAACAGACTAACTGATTGACCGATTAACAGGAATATTAGTGAAAAACTATGGCTTCAAAGATAAAAATATCTGCATCTGATTTCCAGGCATCGTGTGGCAAGCCGGCCTTTAAGCAGGCCTGCTGGAGAAATGTTTCCCTTGACCAGTGGTTTTCAACAGCAACCTGAGGCAGAAGGAGTCCCTTTTTATCTGTCTTTGCTATGACAAGGCCATGTCTTCCGACCTCGATAAGCCGAGGATTTTTTATCTTTTTTAGCGGGGAGAGTACAGAGATTTCTATTTTTAGATCCTTTATTTCATGGGGTGATACAGGGATAAACCTTGCGTCTCTGCATGCAGCGTAGATTGCAGCTTGGATAACAGTCTGGTACAGAGGCAGAGCAGGTTCGATAAATCCTATGCATCCTCTCAATCGGCCTCCTTTCTTGAGAGTCACAAAGGCTCCCTTTTCAGTCAAGAGATTAGGATTTTGGGGTTTATAATTAAAGATTTTATTTTCTTGGATAAAAAGATTAATGGCGGCCTGGGCTAATCGCAAAAGTTCTTTTTTTTCTTCTAAAGATAGGTTAAATTCGGTTATTGGGCCTTTGTCAATGAGGGCTGCGGCTAAATACCCGACAACTTCGGATTCTGGCCCCCCGAATTGTGAAGAATCGGCATAGTACAAGATTTCTACCTCTGCTTGTTTTTGTGCATAAAGCAGAGTTGCGATAACTGGCCCCCCACCGCACATGATGTTCTCTCTTCTTTCGCACTTTTTGATAAGAATACTCGTCTTAAAATCTTTGATGAGTGATATTGTTTTCGAATCTATCTCATTGGCATTTTTCTTTGAAAGCAAATGGGACATATCCGTTGATGCTATGACTAATACTTTTTTCTCAGGTAGGACCTTTTTTAGAGCGCTAGCTAGGCGGGTAATAGTCTCTTTTGCAGGATTACCCATGATGATGGGAACGATTTTTGCCTGAGGCAGGGTTTTTTGGATGAAAGGGACTTGTATTTCTACCGCGTGTTCCATTTTGTGGGCTTTGGGTATATATTTAAACCCAGAAGCCTTGGAAAGCTCTAAAGCAAGATGCTCATCTATTTTGGCTATCCCTAAAGGCGTCTCGTATCCGCCTCGAAGATAAATCGAGCAGCCATCGAATCCAAATTTATGGGAGGGCGCGATTATTATGACTGTTTCATAATCTTTGCCTTGCACGGACTTGTAGGCGTAAGCGGCCACTTGACCTGACCATATATATCCAGCATGGGGGGCAATTAGAGCCAAAATTTTCCCATGTGGAGGAGGACTCTTCTTGACGTTCTTGAGGAGACTGTCTATTCGATGGGAGAGCGCTTCTGGGTTTTTGTCGTACCATTGTCCTGCCAATATGGACTTCCTTATACCTTGAGGCCAGGTAAGGGAGGTAAAAAGAATAACGGAAAATACGATTAGCAATATTTTTTTTCTCATTTTTTTAGGTCCTTGTGAGTTAAATATACGGGAAATATACAGGGAAAAGATGACTTTCGTCAAGCATAAGTGGCAAAGGCTTTTTTTTAATTGACTTTTTTTTTGTTTTAGAAGAAAATCTTAAAGAGAAAGAAAGAATGAAAGATGTTTTTAAATCTCTTTTTACACTCCTGCTTGCTTCCTCAGCCTTCTTTATTGGTTTTTATTTAGGCAAAGAGAAAATAATCTCAAAGATTCCTGATTTCCAGGAAGATTCAGAGAAAAAAGCTTAAGACCTTTAAATCATAGTACTAAATTTATCTTCAGCTTTTTTATCGACTGCTTCGAACCTTTCATTCATCCGTTATTTCCGTTCTAAGATGAATAATTGACTAAACGGTCATAACAGACAAAATGGATTTATTGACTAATTCAGAAGTCAGGCATATAATAATTTTGCATCATTTAAAGACAGTATTATTTACTTTAGAATTGAAAAATGAATTGGGGAATATACGGAATATTAATTTTGTTTGGAATTTTTTTAATTCTTTTAATCGTAAGTCCTAATCTTTCTTGTTTTGGAAAAAGGCTCAGATCACCTTTATATCCGCTGTTGCGCAGAAAAAAGCAGAGGAAGATCAAGACAGAAGATTATGGGTTTTCCTTAGTTAGTGACAGCGGGAAAAAAAAGTCCAAGGCAAAGAATAAAAAGAAAACAGAGAAGAGTAATGATTCTTCGAACTTCAAGCTTCATTCTGACTAGTTGAGGGGATGAGGATTGAGGACATATCATCTTATAGGGGCCTGTCTTGTCTTGCTTTTTCTTTCAAGCTGCAGGCCTTCCAGTATATGCCTATCCCCTCTTCCTTCTCAGATTGAGAGAATTGAAGGATATGCTTCCCTGAGGATTACAGGAGATCAAGGATCTGCAAGGTCGAAATTCTCATTTCTTTTCCAACTTCAAAACCAGGGACGAATCGAAGTTGCTAGTTTTCTAGGAACTACTCTATATCAAATTATTATTGATGAGGGAGAGGCGTTCTTATTGGTGCCATCCAAGAAAGCATATTGGCATGGAGAAGAAGAAGAAATAATTGACAAATTCTTGGGCTTTCGGCTGAATCTCCAAGAAATGATAAGTCTTCTGAGTGGACAATGGAGAGGGGAAAAAAACCAGGTTGGAGCCAAGAATTGGAGTGGAGATTGGACCCTCGAGAAAGATGAAAAAGGGAGAATCGAGTATGGTCGAAAAGGTGAGCTTTGGTTTGAAATAAAGGAATTCTTTAATAGGACTACTTTTGCTCGCCTCCTCATTTTTGAGCACCCCTTGAATAAAGGCCGCCTGAGGATCCTCAATATAGGATTAAACCGGCCGTTGAAAAAGGAAAGCTTCTCTAAGGCTTTTTTGGAGAATTATGAACAGAAAACATGGCTCGAGATTCAGGAGATGCTGGATAATGCGAATTAAGTCCTTTGCCAAGATTAACCTGGGATTAGAGGTCGTAAGAAAAAGGGGAGATAAATATCATGAAATCAGAACATTGTTTCAGACAATAGATTTTTATGACATTTTGCATTTCAGGCGAACTCCACATAACAAAATTTCTCTTGAAGGAAATGATGACACAATCTCGTGGGGTGAAGATAATCTCATTTACAAAGCGGCCAGCCTACTTAAACAACAGTTTAATCTTACAGATGGAATTGAGATCCAGGTTACTAAGAACATCCCTGCCGGAAAGGGGTTGGGAGGAGGGAGCAGTAATGCTGCCATGACACTTTATGCTTTAAATAAAATCTGGGAGCTTCACCTTGAAAAGTTAGATATGATGGATTTAGGAAGGGACATTGGTGCAGATGTGCCATATTTTTTTGAAGGAGGACTATGCCTGGGCTTAGGGAGAGGAGACTCTATTATCCCTCTGGCAGAGCATGGGGTGATCCATTGTCTTTTAGTTATTCCTACTATTTCAATTTTAACGGCTTCTATCTATAAACGGTTTCGCTTCTCCTTGACTTCGAACCTTAAAGACAGTAAAATTATCAAGTTTCTAGGAAACAGAGATTTTGGTTTATTGGAAAATAACTTAGAAGAGACGGTATTTAGTTTATATCCTCAGCTAAAAGCCATAAAGAGCTATCTCCAAAGCCAGGGATCAGAGTTGTCCTTAGTCAGCGGAACAGGCTCTTCTGTTTATGGGCTTTTTCTGAATAAAGAAAAAGCAGAGGAAGTTTTTAAAGCATTAAAGAGGAGTAATTCTGTGTTTCTCGCTGAGACCTTATCGCGAGAACGCTATGTGAGGTATCTATCTGCTGGGGTGTAGCCAAGCGGTAAGGCAGCGGACTTTGGATCCGCCATTCGGAGGTTCGAATCCTCCCGCCCCAGCCATAGCTTGAAGAGAGAATCGCTCCTATTGAAGAGAGCCATTAGGGAGGAGAGGAAGTGAAGAGAGAGAATACAATGAAAGTCTTTGCCGGATCTTCTAATACGGTCCTTGCGGAAGAGATTGTGGGCTATTTGAACATTTCTTTGGGAAAATGTGTATTAGATTGCTTCAGCGATGGGGAAATTCATTTTTATATAGATGAAAATATCCGGGGTGAGGATATTTTTATCATCCAGTCTGGTTCTTTTGAAGCTAATTTCCACCTTATGGAACTTTTCCTTATGATCGATGCCTTTAAACGGGCTTCAGCTGAAAGGATTACCGCTGTTATTCCATATTATTCATATGCTCGTCAAGATTGGAAAGATAGACCTCGAGTTCCAATCTCTGCGCGTCTTGTCGCCGATTTACTAGAGGCTGCCGGAGCTGATAGAGTGTTGACAATGGACCTTCACTCTCCTCAAATTCAAGGTTTTTTCTCTATTCCTGTTGATAACCTGGTGGCTGCTCCTGTCTTGATTAACTATATTCATACCTTGAATTTGAAAGATTTGACAGTTGTATCTCCGGATGCAGGAGGAGTGGGCAGGGCCAGATGGTTTGCAAAAAGAATAGGAGCTACTTTGGCTATTATAGACAAACGGAGGCCAGCCCCAAATGTTGCCAGAGTGCTCCATGTTATCGGTGAAGTCAAGGATCACGATGTCGTTATTCTGGATGATATGGTGGATACGGGTGGAACCCTTGTTCAGAGTACTAATGCTCTAAAAAAAGAAGGGGCTCAAAGAATGTTTGCAGCTTGCACCCATCCTGTTCTGTCAGGGCAGGCTATAGAAAGTGTTGAAAATTCAGGTTTAGAAAACCTTATTGTTACAAACACACTCCCCATAACTGAGAAAATGAAATCTTCTCAGAAAATTATTACACTCTCTGTGGCAGAACTTTTTGGTGAGGCTATTCGAAGAATACACATAGGAAGTTCTGTGAGTTCCTTGTTTATTTAAGGAGAAGAGATGAGCTTTAAAATCAAAGGTGAAATAAGAAATGTTTTCGGAAAAAATGCGTCGCGGAGAATAAGACAAGAAGGGATGATACCTGTTATTCTCTACGACGCTGATACAGTCAGTATTCCTCTTACGCTAAACAAGAAAGATGTCTTTGCGATTTTAAAAGCTGAAACTGGAGAAAACACAATTTTTAAAATATCTTTTAATTCTGAGACTAGAAATACGATGATAAAAGAATTACAAAGAGATCCTGTGACTGATGAAATTCTTCATGCCGACCTTATTCAGATTGTAATGGATAATATCATTAGCGTATCAGTGCCAATTGTTTTGGTTGGAGAGGCTGTTGGAGTGAAGGCTGAAGGAGGATTTGTTGATTTTGTTACACGAGAAGTTGAAATTGAATGCCTTCCTAAGGACATTCCAGAGCAGCTTGAAATAGATATCAGCAGCCTCCATCTCCATCAATCTCTTAAGATTGAAGATCTGTCTTCCCCGGGAGAAATAACGCTAGTGAGCGACCCAAATACTGTGGTTGTTCTTATCCATGCTCCAACGAAAGAAGAATTCGAGGTCGAAGAGATAGAAGAGGAGATTGTTGCTGAAGAAGAACCGGAAGTCATTAAGAAAGAAAAACCTGAAGAGGAGGAGAAAGAGAAAAAAGAGAAAGAGGAGAAGGAAAAGGAGTAATATTTGTGGGTCGTGGTTGGATTGGGAAATCCTGGAAGGCATTATTCCGGGACAAGACACAATGTGGGCTTTATTTTTATAAAGAGAGTCGCCAAATACTGGAAGGTTAAGCTGAGAAAAAAAAAGTATTTATCAAAGGCAGTTTTAATAGAAAAGGAGCAAGGAAAGGTGCTTTTAGCCATGCCTCAGGTTTACATGAACAACAGCGGCCTCGCAGTGAAACGGATTATTGAGTGGAGCGGAGTGAGGCCAGATCAACTCATTATTGTCTATGATGATCTGGATATTCCCCTAGGAGAAATAAGAATTAGAAAACAAGGAAGTGCAGGGACACATAATGGGATGAGCTCGATTATCCGAGAGATACAAACCACTAAGTTTCCCAGGATAAGAGTAGGAATAGGCCCTTTAATTACGGATGGAGATGCAGTAAATTATGTCCTTTCTCCCTTCAAAGAAGCAGAGAAGCCGCTTATGGAAGAAAGCATAGAGAGAGCACAGGAGGCTCTGGAGTTCATCTTAAATGGCGATATTGAAAAGGCTATGAATATGTATAATTGTAGAATATAGAATTCAGAATTCAGGAGTCGGAATGGGAATAAGGAAAATATGTAAGAAAATAGAAAAAACAGACATATCTTCAATTCTGGATACTGAATTCCGAATTCTGTATCCCTGAAATTAATAAAAGCTCCTTGTTCCTTCTTAAAGAGAAGGAGCTTGAAATCCATAAGGAGGTATCAGTGAGACAATATGAAACAGCTTTCCTGATTGCCCCAAATCTGTCTGAAGAAGAGAATGAAAAGCTCATTCTTCAAATGGCAGACATCGTTTCCCGGAAAAAAGGAAAGATGATTAAGTTGGAAAGATGGGGCAAGAAAAAGCTAGCCTATCTCATTAAGAAGTTTGATGAGGCCTTCTATGTTTTTTTCCATTATGAGGGAGAGCCGAGCGTTCCTATTGAACTTGAAAGGCGCTTTAAACAAACAGAGGCAATCATACGGTTTTTGACGCTAAAAAAAGAGACAAAAGAGGAGAGTCAGAAAAAGAAGGAGGCTGTTCCTGAGGAAAGAAAGGAAGTGATCGCCTCGGAAAAGAAAAAAGTTGAAACAGCAGAAGAAAACCAGGAGGCTTTAATAGGAGACGAAACGACTAAAGAGGAGAAGTAAAGATGGCAAGAGAATACAGGATTAATAGAAATGAAAGAAATGATAGAGGTTCTTTCCGGAGATATTTTCCATCAAAAAGAAAGGTATGTCGTTTTTGCGAGAGAAAGGTGAAAGAAATTGATTATAAAAATGTTGATATACTCAAGAAGTATATTCCAGAGCGAGGAAAAATTATCCCCAGACGTGTTACTGGTACATGTGCTTATCATCAACGGAAGCTTGCTGTTGCAATAAAGAGAGCTCGTTTGCTGGCTTTACTTCCTTACATCGAAGATTAGAAACACTGTTTTATCACCGGAGGGAAAATGAAAGTTATCCTGAAAGATAATATAGAAAACCTTGGGAGAAAAGGAGATATTGTAGAGATTGCTCCGGGATACGGGAGAAATTACCTTATCCCAAAGAAATTGGCCCTTGAGGTTAGTCTCTCTAACATGAAGATGATCGAGATGGAACAACAAGCCTTGAAGAAAAGGCTCGAGAAGGAGGTGTTATCTTATCAAGGAATCATTCAGCAGCTTAACCAGACAACCCTATCCTTTGTGCGAAAAGCAGGGGAGAAAGACGTCATTTTTGGATCTGTGAGTTCTTCAGATGTCAAAGAGGCTCTTGATAAAGCAGGATTTGAAATCGACAAAAAGAAGATTTTGTTGATTGAGCCAATAAAGAGACTGGGGAACTTCACTGTAGCGATTAAGGTTTTTCATGAGCAACAAGCAGAGGTAAAGATCGAAGTAATAAAAGAGGAGGAAGAAGGGAAGGAGAAAAAAAAGGTTGAAGAAGAGAATGTTCTTGAAAAAAAGAAAGAGGTCATTGAATCTGAAGAGAAGGAAGAGAAAGAGAAATAATAAGGAGAGGAAAGAGTGGAACTTGACTTATTGTTTTTAAAAAAGACTCCGCCACATAGCATTGAAGCCGAAAAGACTGTTTTGGGGGGAGTTCTTGTTAATAATAAAAATCTCAATGTTGTCCTTTCTATCATTTCTCTTGAGGATTTTTACAAAGAAGCTAACCGAAAGATATTAGAGAAGATTACCTTATTAGTAGACAAAGGCGTACCGGTCGATTTGCTCTCTTTAAGCGAAGAGCTTCAGAAGGCAGGTTATCTTGAAGAAGTAGGCGGCGCATCTTATCTTTCATCCTTGATGGATGGTGTCCCCAAAAGCTTAAACATTGAATACCACGCCCAAATAATCAAGGAAAAGGCACTCTTGAGACGCCTTATCCTTTCCTCCGCAAAGATCATTTCTTCAAGCTATGAACAAAAAGAGGATGCGGATCAGCTTTTGGATGCAGCACAGGCTGCTATTGCTGATGTAGCAGAGCAAAGGATAAAAACAGGATTTGTACCTATGAAAATGCTGACAGAACCCGTCCTAGAAATGATTGAAACTCTCCGGGATCGTCATGAAGCAGTTACAGGGATACCTACGGGATTCAGAGATTTGGATTCATTGACTTCAGGATTTCACAATTCTGAATTCATTGTGGTGGCAGGGCGGCCTTCCATGGGAAAAACAGCTCTTTGCTTAAATATTGCTCAACATGTTGGTGTTAAAACTGACTATTCTGTTGGGTTTTTTTCCCTTGAAATGGCCAAAGAGCAGGTTGCAATCCGGTTGCTTTGTTCCGAGGCTCAGCTGGACATCAAGAAGGTAAGGACAGGTTTTATTGGAGAGAGAGAAATTGAAAGGCTCAAGCTGAGTGCGGAAGTTTATTCTCAAGCAAATATTTACATCGATGAGAGCGCTGCTTTGACTGTCATGGAGATGAAAGCCAAAGCAAGACGTCTAAAAATGGAGCAGAATCTTAACCTGATCTTCATCGATTATATGCAGCTTATGCGTCCCGGAGGTAGGTTTGAGAATAGAACCCAAGAGATATCTTATATTTCACGGTCTTTAAAAGAATTAGCTAAAGAACTTAAAATTCCAGTTGTCGGCATTTCTCAACTGAGCCGTGCTCCGGAAAGAGGACGCCGAGAGCCTCTCCCACAACTTTCCGACCTGAGAGAGTCAGGGGCTATTGAACAGGATGCAGATGTTGTGATCTTCATTTATCGTCCTGAATTTTACCATCCAGATGATGAGAACCTTCGAGGGCTAGCAAAAATTAATATTGCAAAGCAGCGTAACGGACCTACAGGGATGGTAAATCTCGCTTTTATAAGAGAATATGCCAGATTTGCAGATATGGAATTTCACTCTTTTGAATCTTAAAATGATCAATCAATCCCGATATTCCCTTCTTTTTTCCTTTTTTCAGGAACTTGGAGAGGTTGGAAGCCTTGTTGGCAAAACACTTAGGAATATATTCAGAAAACCTTGGGAAAAGAATATATTTATCCAGCAACTGGAAGAAGTTGGGGTCAGGTCTCTTCCTGTCGTTTCTCTTACGGCTGCTTTCGGAGGTCTCGTTTTTGGTCTTCAGACTTATATAGGATTTCACAGGTTCATAGGCCATGGCTCAGAAGCTTATGGGGGACCGATTATTTCTCTTGGACTTTCTAAGGAAATAATTCCTATATTAGTGGGTTTAATGATCTCAGGAAGGGTAGGCTCTGCTATAGCTGCCGAGATTGGAACTATGAAGATTACCGAACAAATTGATGCGCTTTACAGTTTGGGCGCTGACCCCAACCGATATCTTGTTGCCCCGCGAACACTGGCCTGTTTTATCATGCTTCCTTGCTTGACTCTCTACGGGGATATAATCGGTATTGCTGCAGGCTACTTCTACAACGTTGTTCTCATGGGAGTGAACCATTTTATCTATTTTGAAAACACCTTGCTCTATCTTGAAATTTGGGATGTCATAACCGGTCTTATTAAAGCCGCATTTTTTGGCATCATTATCGCCATAGTCGGCTGCTGGCAAGGATTGAAAGCAGAAGGAGGAGCAGAGGGTGTAGGAAAAGCCACAACCCGGACAGTTGTCATTGCGAGTATTAGTATTATAATCCTAAATTTTCTTCTCAGCAAAGCTCTTCCTGGGACACTGAGCGGATGATTAAGATAGTTAATTTGTATAAATCTTTTGGGCAGAATAAGGTTCTGCAGGGCGTTGACCTTACAATTGAAAGAGGAGAAACCCTTGTTATCATTGGTCAAAGTGGATCAGGAAAAAGCGTTTTGGTTAAGCACCTGATTGGAATCATCAAGCCTGACAGGGGAAATATTTTTGTAGATGGAGTTGAAATCGTCAATCTTAAAGAGGATGAACTTCATAAAATTAGGGGAAAATTTGGCATGCTATTTCAGGGGGCGGCACTTTTTGACTCCATGACTGTGGCTCAAAATGTGAGTTTTGGTTTGGAAAGATACACCGATTACCTGCCTGGAAAAATCCAAGAAGTAGTGGAGGAAAGCTTAGCAAAAGTAGGCTTGAAAGGGGTGGAAAACCTTATGCCTCATGAGCTCAGTGGAGGCATGAAGAAAAGAGTCGGTTTAGCTCGGGCAATTGCCTACTGGCCTGAAATTATCCTTTATGATGAGCCATCCACAGGTATAGATCCTATTAGAGCGGATGCGATAATTAATTTGATTGACAGGATGAAGAAAGAATTGAAAGTGACATCCGTGATCATAACTCATGATATGACAAGCTCATACAAGGTGGCTGATAGGATTGCTATGCTTTATGGGGGGAAAATTATTGAGATTGGGACTCCAGAGGAGATTAAAAGGTCTGAGAATCAGGTGATCCAACAGTTTATTCATGGGCAGGCAGAGGGCCCTATTGAAAATTGGTAGAAGATAGTGTTAATAGATAATCTTGGATGCCATGCAATCTATGGGATACTAAAGGGAATTGGAGAACTGTTGATTTTTGTCAATTCTAAACAAGATATAAATGTTAGCAATCCTTTGAAATAGATTAGTAAAGGAAAATGAAACGAGAAATAAAAATCGGGATATTTATGACTATAGCAATATTTATACTTTCTTTGTTCATTTTCATCGTAGGAGACATTAGCGTTTTTTTTAAAAAAAAGGGCTACCCTCTCTTTGTTAATTTTGATTCTGTTGCAGGGTTAGAGAAGAGAGCTGTAGTTAGGATGGCTGGTGTAAAAGTTGGTTTTGTCAAAAAAATCACATTAAAAGAAACCCGGGCAGAAGTATTATTGAACATTGACTCAAGGGTGAAGGTTGATCAGGATTCAAAAGTTACTCTGGCGTCTTTGGGGCTCTTAGGAGAGAAGTACATTGAAATAATGCCAGGCGAAGGTCTGGAGTTTTGTCAGCCTGGTGATGTCCTTGGGAGTATCCCTTCCATAAGTTTTGATCAGCTGGGAGTCCTTTTGTTTTCCGTCGGCAACGAGATCAAAGAACTTGGTGGGTTATTGAGAGAAGTGATTGGGGAGGGAGAACCGGAAGCAAATATTAAGGAGACTCTACAGCACCTTTCTTCGTTTGTTGCTGAGTTGAAAGATTTTTTTGGGGAAAGCAAAGGAGAGTTGAACAAAAGTATTAAAAAGTCTTCTGAGGCTATCCAGAAGTTTGAACAGGGAGTTGAGGGTGTTTCTCATAATTTGGATGAGTTGATCCTGCTGTTGAAAAGTACAGTTGAGGAGAACAGGGAGAATGTTAAAATAAATTTGGAAAGCATTGAAGAGTTGATTTTAAAGATAGAAAAATCATTGGGACTCTTGAATGAATCCCTGGAGAAAATCAACAAGGGGGAAGGAACTTTAGGAAGGCTTATTCAGGATGCCGGACTTTACGAGAGAACAGAGGAAACAGTAAAAGGGGTTCAAAAAATGATTCAACCTGTTTCATCTTTTCGGGTAAAAATGGAAATAAGGGCAGATTATTTAACTGAGGGTAATTTATTAAAAAACTATCTTACATTTGGACTATGGCCAACACCAGAAAAATTTTTGCTCGCCCAGATTATCCGTGATCCCTTGCTGGATAAATTCACTTATTCTCTCCAGGGCGGGATACGGTGGGGGCCTCTTGCCTCTAGAGCTGGAATATTGGAGTCAAAATTCGGTTTAGGAGTCGATTATTATACTCTTCATGACCGATTAAGATTCAGCATAGAGAGTTTTGACTTTAATCGGCATCCCCGTCCTAATTTCAGGATTTGGACAAGATATGCGGCTTCTAAATATGTCTGTCTCCTTGTTGGGATTGAAGATTTTACTTTGGCCCCCAACAGGGAGTTATTCTTTGGTTTTAGTTTAGGCTTTTAATGAAGAACAAAACAGCTTTTATTTGCCAGAATTGTGGCTTTCATTCTCCGAAGTGGTTAGGCAGATGCCCCAGTTGTGGAGAGTGGAGCACCTTGATTGAAGAGATAGAGGAAGAAATTATTGCTGAATATTCTTTTGCACCTTCTAAGCCCATACTTTACGAGGAAATTAAAGAGGCTAAGAAGAAGAGAGTAAAAACAGGAATCGAGGAGCTCAATCGTGTTCTTGGAGGAGGAATAGTCCCTGGTTCCTTGGTGTTGATCGGCGGAGAACCAGGAATAGGAAAATCCACTCTTCTTCTTCAGGTGAGCCGTGACTTTGCTTCCCGGGCTGAAAAGGTCCTCTATGTTTCTGGGGAAGAATCCTTGGAACAGATCAAGCTGAGGGGCGAGAGGCTTGGCCTTAAAGGCGAAAAATTGTACCTCCTGGCAGAAACCAACCTGGAAAGAATTATTTCCCAGGCTGAAAAGTTGAACCCTCAAATATTTGTTCTGGATTCGGTCCAGAGCGTTTATTCTTCTAAGTTGTCATCGACTCCTGGCACAATCAGCCAGGTTCGGGAAGTAACCAATCAGGTCTTTCGCTTTGCAAAAAAAAATGGGGTTTGTTCTTTTCTAATCGGCCATATCACTAAGGAAGGGTCCCTTGCAGGGCCTAAATCCCTGGAGCACATAGTAGATGTTGTGCTCTATTTTGAAGGAGAACGCGACCACAGCTATCGGGTACTTCGTGCTTTAAAAAACAGGTTCGGCCCCATATCTGAGCTTGCAATATTTGAAATGGGGAGCCGGGGTCTTCAGGCGATTTCCAATCCTTCTGCTTTTTTCTTGAAGGAAAGGCCGACAGATGAAACCGGCAGTGTTGTGGTATGCACATTTAGAGGTTCACGTCCATTATTGGCAGAAATTCAGGCTCTTGTTTCTTCTACGTTGTTTACAGGGAATCCGAGGAGGATGACAGTCGGCCTTGATCATTTTCGAGCAGCCATGCTGTTAGCTATCATCGAGAAAAAGCTGGGATTTAGCTTTGCTGGAGAAGATATTTATCTTAATGTGGCTGGAGGCTTGGCGATTGATGAGCCTGCCACTGATTTAGGAGTTGTAATGGCGGTTGTTTCTTGTTTGAAGAACAAAGCGATTCCTCCAGATGTCTCTGTTTTTGGCGAAGTAGGTTTGAGTGGGGAAATCCGCTCAGTAGGTCAACCCCTTGCCAGGTTGAAAGAGGCCTCTTCCCTTGGGTTTAAAACAGTTATTCTTCCCAAGGGGAATCTTTCTCATTTGGAGAGAGAAAACATCCCAGGTATAAATTTAATGGGAGTAAAAAATGTTAAGGAGGCATTAACGATAATTTTTTAAGGGTAATAAAATGGGTATTTTTATTTTTCGATTAGTCATTATTGTTCTAATAACATTAGCGGGATATTTTTTCCCTCCTTTTAATTTGGCCCCATATTATGGAATCGTCGCTGCTTTCCTTTTAAGTATAATAATAATATATCTTGAAACTAGGATAAGAAAGAGCCAGTTTAAAGTTATATGGGGATCGGCGGTGGGGACCTTTGCTGGTGTTCTTCTAGGATGGGGTTTTGGTTCTATTTATCAAACAATTGCTCAAGACAATTCGACCACGACGTTCATCAAAATATTTTTTCTCATTATCATGCCTTATATCGGATTCTTAGTCGGGACACGGAAATTTGAGTGGCTTGATCCTTCGAATTTTGTCAGCTTTTTTAAGGAAAAAGGTGTAGGACGAAGCCATAAGATTCTAGACACAAGCGTTATTATCGACGGCCGGATTTCTGATATCTGCAATACAGCTTTTATCGAAGGAGACCTTATTGTTCCGCAGTTTATCCTTAAAGAACTCCAGCTTATTGCTGACTCCGCTGATGGTATTAAAAGACAAAGAGGAAGGAGAGGCCTTGAAGTTTTGGATCATCTCCAGAAAGCTTCTCAACTATCGATTGTGATTTCCGATATGGATTTTCCCGACATCAAAGATGTTGATTCCAAGCTTATCGAGTTAGCCAAATATCTTGATGCCAAAATCATCACAAACGATTTTAACCTAAATAAAGTTGCTCAGCTTCAGGGAATTTCGGTACTCAACATCAATGAACTTGCGAATGCCTTGAAACCTGTTGTGCTGCCAGGTGAAACAATAAGAGTTTTTATCCTTAAAGAAGGAAAAGAGAAAGACCAGGGAGTTGCCTATTTGGATGACGGGACAATGGTTGTGGTCGACAATTCAAGAAAAATGATAGGCCAGACAGTTGAAATTACTGTAACTTCTGTGCTCCAAACAACTGTTGGCAAGATGATATTTGGACGCTACAACGAAGAGACTCCATGAAAGTAAGAATAGTTGTCTTCCATTTTCTAAAGATAAACTTTGAGGGGGTGTAAGAATGAATTATATGAAAAAAGGGGAATTTAAGAATGGAGACAGAGCATGCAGTCGTAGGGATTTTCTTAAAAAAAGTGCGGCTGCGGGCCTGAGTATAACGCTGGGTGGAATAAGTCTGTCGAGTTGCAAGATAAAACCCAAAACCATACCAGTTGCAATGAAGATTGCTCCCATGGATAAGGTACGCCTTGGTTTTGTTGGAGTGGGTCTTCAGGGTTCATCACATATCAGAAACTTGCTTAGAATAGAGAATGTTGAAATTAAAGCAGTATGTGATGTTGTGGAGTGGAAGGTGGCCAGGATCCAAAAATGGGTCGAAGAGGCCGGCCAGCCAAAACCTGAAAGCTATTTCCGCAGCGAAACTGATTTTAAACGATTGTGCGACCGTGGTGATCTCGACTTAGTCATGACGGCCACGCCTTGGAAGTGGCATGTACCTGTATGTGTGGCCGCAATGAAGGCCGGAAAACATGCTGCTACTGAAGTTCCTGCAGCAGTGACTCTCGATGAATGCTGGGAGCTTGTGGAGACCTCAGAGGGAACCAATAGACATTGTGTTATGCTGGAAAACTGTTGTTACAGTAACAGGGCTCTGTTGACACTTAACATTGTGCGCAAGGGACTTTTGGGCGAAATCATAAATGGGTGCGCCGGATACCTGCATGATCTTCGTGAAATAAAATTCAACGGTAAAAATGAAGCCCTTTGGCGAACAGCCCATTCAGTGACACGTAACGGTAACCTCTACCCAACACATGGTCTTGGGCTTGTGGCAGAGGCTATGGATATTAATAGGGGTGACCGATTCGATTATCTAGTGTCCATGAGCTGCAATTCAAGAGGGTTGAATCTGTATGCTGCGAAGAAATTCGGTAAAAATGACCCTCAGGCTAAGCAAAAATATACACTCGGTGATGTAAATACCAGCCTGATCCGGACTGTAAAAGGACGGACTCTCACTCTTATTCATGACACAAACTCCCCGCGTCCTTACAGCCGGATTGATAGGGTACAGGGAACAAAGGGAATCATAGAGGGCTATCCCGACAGAATCCATATCGAGGAAAGAAGCCCGGCACATCGCTGGGAGACCGTTGAGAGCTACATGGATGAGTACCAGCATCCTCTGTGGAAAAACATCGGGCATTTAGCCAAGGGAGCTGGACATGGAGGCATGGACTTTCTCGAGGATTACCGGCTAATTGAGGCTTTGCTAAAGGGAAGATACCCTGATATGGATGTTTACGATGCAGCCGCCTGGAGTGCGGTCTCTGAATTGAGTGAAAGATCCGTTGCAGGAAGAAGCAAGCCTATGGATTTTCCTGATTTCACACGGGGAAACTGGAAGACAAACCCCCAAATCTTTATACCGGATATGTAGGAAGAGATAAGGCCAAGAGGGAAAGAAAGGTTAAATGATATTCAGATGCCACATATCGGAGCCTTGATGAATAAAGTTTCGGTGATTATCGTTGCTGCAGGAGAGGGAAAGCGATTTGGTTCTTCAAAACAGTTTGCTCTCTTAAAGGAGAAATCCGTTTTAGATTGGTGTCTAGAGAAGTTTGAAGGACATGAAGAAATTACAGAAATCATTCTTGTGCTAGATGACGAAACTCTTAAAGATAAATATATTAAACGCTACAGAAAAATTGCTGCTGTAACAAAAGGAGGAAAAAGGAGGCAGGATTCTGTTTCATCGGGATTTGATCTTATTGATCCCAAGAAAACGGAGATTGTTCTTATCCATGATGGAGTTAGGCCGATGGTCGGAGAAGATCTAATAAAAAAAGTAATTGAGACAGCAAGGAAAAAAGGTACTGCAGTTCCTGTGATTCCAGTCGAAGACACAATTAAACTCGTATACAAACAAAGAGTCATTCGGACAGAAGATAGGGCCAGTCTTTTCAGAGTTCAGACACCTCAGGGGTTTTACTACTCCATCCTAAAGATAGCCCTGGATAAGGCAAGAGACGATAATTTTTACGGTACCGATGAATCATCCCTTGTAGAGAGAATAGGGGAGGGAGTATTCATTGTCCCTGGTGATCGTAAAAACATCAAAATCACAACCCCGGAGGACCTCAGAGTAGCGGAGGCGTACTTTGAAGATTAAAACAGGTCTTGGTTATGATGTCCATAAATTAGAAGAGAGGAGAAAACTATTTTTAGGAGGGATAGAAATCCCTTATCACAAAGGCCTGCTTGGTCATTCAGATGGGGATTGCTTGATTCATGCCATCATAGATGCTTTATTAGGGGCAATGGGGGACAAAGATATTGGCCAGATTTTCCCTGATACCGATCCAAAGTATAAAGATATTCGAAGTACAGAGTTGTTGAATAGGATTGTCAGCCAGCTTGATGGAAAAAATGCAGAAATACTAAACATCGACTCGATTATCCTTGCAGAAGAGCCGCATCTTTCCTCTTATATTCCACGGATGAAAGAGATTTTATGTCCTATCCTCCAAATCGGACAGGAAGATCTGGGAATAAAGGCAAAAACCAATGAGGGGCTTGGTGTGATAGGTCAAGGAGAGGCAATAGCTGCTTGGGCCCAAGTGCTTATTAAACTGCTGTAGCTCTATTCAACCTTAAACCAGTTTCTCCTCTTGCCTTAAACATTAAACATTCAACCTTAAACCAGTTTCTCCTCTTGCCTTAAACGTTGTATAAATTGAAGGGAAGGGTAAAAAAAAGGCTGCAGTTTTACCACTTTTGGTGAGAAACTACAGCCTTTTAACAGACAGGGATGGTTTGAACTTGAAGGCTTAATCCGCCTGTGTAGATAGAGAGAATCAATCTCTCGAAATCAATGATCAACCAATCCCAGATTTTGATGATTTTTCTCATCATTCCTTTTTTCATGGATGCTTATCCTGTAATAGAAGTGGAATGCTGAGGAATCGTTTGTTCACTGGCTAGAACGTTGGAGATGATTTCATAACCTGCCTTGTTCCCGACTTTGACAAGGTCGACCGCGGCAGAAGAAATCATCAGATTAAATCCAATAAAAGTAAGCAGCACAGCGAGCATGAAAATCGCAACTTTTGTTTTGAATCTCATTTTATTCTCCTTTTTTTTGTTATTTTCATTTTTCATTCTCATATATATAGACGCAAAAACTGGTGAAAAGGTTTCCTTTTATTTACTATAATATTTTCTTTGCAATTTGGGTTTTTATAAAAAATGTATTAATATGATTCTTGATGGAAAAGGTTAGAGTTCGTTTTGCCCCCAGTCCCACAGGATTTCTCCATGTGGGCAATGCAAGGACAGCTCTTTTTAACTGGCTTTTTGCTCGCCAGAAAGGAGGAGTTTTTGTCTTAAGAATCGAGGATACTGATATTGAAAGATCTGCGGAAAAATACGAGAAGAGATTGATAGAGGATCTGCGATGGTTAGGCTTGGATTGGGACGAAGGGCCTGATGTTGGGGGAAAATTAGGGCCCTACAAGCAGTCTCTGCGGATTGAAACATACAAAAAATACACCCAGAAACTGTTGGAGACAGGAAAAGCGTATTATTGCTTTTGTTCTCCCGAGGAGCTCGAAAACGAAAGAAAGGAAGCCCTCGAATCAGGTGAAATGCCGATTTATAAAGGGAAGTGCCGTTCGATTCCTTGGGATGAAGCTTTGCAGCGCATTGAAGCTGGAGAACAGGCAACGGTTAGGCTCCTCACTCCAGATAAAGGGAACATCAGCTTCCATGATATAGTAAGAGGAACCCTTACCTTTGATTTGAAATTAATCGGAGACCCTATACTGGTTCGATCCAGCGGCCTCCCTGCTTATAATTTTGCTGTAGTTATAGACGATTCTTTGATGCAGATAACACATGTTATCAGAGGTGAAGACCACATTTCCAACACTCCTCGTCAGCTCCTTACATACCAGGCCCTCTCCCTTTCCCCTCCCAGATTTGCCCATCTTTCCATGGTTATGGGTAAAGATAACACTCGATTAAGCAAGCGCCATGGAGCTATAGGTGTGGATCAGTTCGAAAAAGATGGAATTCTTTCTTCTGCCCTTTTTAACTATTTGGCCTTGTTAGGGTGGGCTCCGCCCGAAGGAAAGGACATCTGGGCAAAAAAAGAGCTGGCTGAGCTTTTTAATTTGGAGAAGGTAAGCCGTTCTTCGTCGATCTTTGACTATGATAAGCTCCATTGGATCAACCGGCAACATATAAAAAATCTTTCTTCTCGCCAAAAGGCACAACTTGCCTATCCACATTTGAGAGAGGCTGCTTTTTTGCCCGAGAAAATGTCAGATGCTCACTGGAGGTGGCTGGAGATGGTTGTTGAAGGCTTAATAGAGCGAGTTGACCGTTTTTCCGATCTTCCTACACAGGTTGCACTGCTTTTCGATTTTTATCCTTCAGAGATGAAAGATGAAATCAGGGAAGAATTAAAAACAGATTGTGCCCCCAGGATTATTAAGCTTTTTAGTGAAAAAATTTCACATGTAGAAAACTTTGATTACGATAAATTTGCCATGATGACTCAGGAAATCAAGAAAGAAACCGGATGCAAAGGAAAAGGCCTTTACCATCCTCTCCGCGTTGTACTTACAGCCAGAGGCTCAGGGCTTGATCTGGATAAATTCATTCCTATGGTTGAGGAAGGGGCCAAACTGAAGCTTCCAAAACCCTTGAAGAGTTGTTCCCAGCGCGTGGCTGAAATATTGGGTTTTTTAAGCGAGTCCGATTTATAAAGAAAATGGAGAAGAGGCAATGGAAGACATGTCATCAAAAGGAAAAAACAAAAAAGAAACTAAGAGTGAGACCGAACCCGATTCTTCTCCCACCTTAGATTTCATCCGGACAATTATCGAAAATGACCTGAAGGCAAAAAAAAACGATTGTCGAGTTCATACCCGATTTCCTCCTGAACCGAACGGCTATCTGCATATCGGACACGCAAAATCTATCTGCTTTAATTTCGGTCTTGCTGCCGAATATGGAGGTCTTTGTAATTTGCGATTCGATGATACCAATCCAATCAAGGAGGAAGCCGAGTATGTGGAATCGATTAAAGAGGATGTTCGATGGCTTGGATTCGACTGGGAAGACCGGCTTTTTTATGCTTCCGATTACTTTATGCAGTTGTATGAATATGCTGTACAGCTGATAAAAAAAGGCAGGGCTTATGTTTGCGATTTGAGATCAGAGGAAATCAGAGAATACCGCGGGACCCTGACTGAGCCCGGCAAAGACAGTCCCTATCGTAATCGATCAATTGAGGAGAATCTTGGCCTGTTTGAGCACATGAGAGCCGGGGAATTTGAGGATGGTTCAAGGGTTCTCCGTGCTAAGATTGATATGGCCTCGCCAAATTTGAATATGCGTGATCCAGTCATGTACCGCATTTTAAGGGCCACGCACCACAGGACAGGTGACAAGTGGTGTATCTATCCGACATACGACTGGGCCCATGGTCAGTCAGATTCCATCGAAGGAGTCACTCATTCCATTTGCACGCTAGAATTTGAGGATCATCGCCCGTTGTACGACTGGTTTCTAGATCAATTGAACGTCTTTCATCCCAAGCAGATCGAGTTTGCTCGCCTTAATCTCAGCTATACTGTGATTAGTAAACGAAAACTTCTGGAATTAGTAGAAGAAGGCCATGTGACTGGTTGGGACGATCCACGGATGCCGACAATATCAGGTTTACGGAGGCGTGGCTACACACCGGAGTCAATCCGGAATTTTTGTGAGCGAATTGGAGTGGCCAAGAAAGAGAGCACTATTGATGTCGCACTGCTTGAGCACTGCCTGCGTGAGGACCTGAACAAACGAGCTCCACGTGTGATGGCTGTCTTGCGCCCTCTGCGAGTGGTCATTGACAATTATCCGGAAGAAAGGGTGGAAGAATTGGGTGCTGAGAATAATCCCGAGGATTCCAGTATGGGATTCCGGAAGATTCCATTTTCACGTGAGCTGTACATTGAAAGAGATGATTTTCGTGAGGATCCCCCGAAAAAGTTCTTCCGCTTATCCCCTGGGCGCGAGGTACGCCTAAAACATGCCTATTATATTAAGTGTGTGGACGTGATTAAAGACGAAAATACTGGCGAAATTGTTGAACTGCACTGCACCTATGATTCGGAGACCCGGGGAGGTTGGTCTAAGGACGGCCGGATGGTCAGAGGAACTTTACATTGGGTTTCTGCTGCCCAATCGCTGAAGGCCGAAGTCCGTTTTTATGACCGTCTCTTTGTGAAAGAAAATCCCGTAGAGGAGACGGAGAGTGCTGATTTCAAAACCTATTTAAATCCCAACTCATTGGAGACTTTGACATCGTGCCGGATCGAGCCAAGTCTTGCAAATACAACACCAGGAAGTCGCTTCCAGTTTCTGAGAAAAGGTTATTTCTGTGTCGATTCCGTTGATTCTTCCAGAAGCAGACTCGTATTCAATAGGACAGTGCCTCTCCGTGATACCTGGGCCAAGATCGAGAAAGCTCAGAAGAAGAGCTGAAGAAGCGAGAAATCGAGTATAATAGAAATCAAAAATTGGAAAAAA
Source organism: Candidatus Aminicenantota bacterium (assembly GCA_030669305.1). Classification (GTDB taxonomy): domain Bacteria; phylum Acidobacteriota; class Aminicenantia; order Aminicenantales; family Aminicenantaceae; genus DAOVDU01. Next base: position 2,994 of record DAOVDU010000023.1, on the reverse strand, counting down.
TCAACCGCATCAATCCGCTCTATGAAGCCGTGAGATCTTCCTCAAATCGCGTAAATAAAATTATGATCCAGAGGGACACAAGAAACAGAAAGGTTGAAGAAATCGTCAGGTTGGCCAAAGCCAAAAACATTCCTATTCTCTTTGTGCCCAAGAAAAAACTTGACAGACTTGACAGAAACAATCAAGGTGTGGTCGCCTTCGTCTCTTCGAAGGAGTTTTCGTCACTCGAGTCAATTTTAGATTCATCCAAACTGCCATTTCTTGTTCTTCTTGATGGGATAGAAGATCCCCAGAATCTAGGAGCCATTATCCGGACCGCAGAAGGAGCAGGTGTGGACGGGGTTATATTGCCTGAAAGACGGGCGTCCGGGCTAACTGATGCTGTTTCTTCTGTCTCAGCAGGAGCCATAGAATATATTAAAGTTGCCAGGGTTAAGAATTTGGCCCGAACCATGGATGTTTTAAGGGAGAAAGGAGTGTGGTTGGTAGGGGCTGAAGGAGGAGAAAAGGAACATTGGTATGATTTTGATTATAATCTTCCGATTGGCTTGGTATTAGGATCAGAAGGAAGAGGATTGCGCCCTCTTTTAAAAAAGAAATGCGATATGATTCTCTCCATTCCTCTCCTTGGGAACATAACCTCCTTAAATGTTGCAGCTGCAGCCTCAATTTTTATGTATGAAGTGGTCCGTCAAAGAAGGAATAGATTAAGATGAATAAATTCATAGAAAAAGCGGTAGTAATAAATAGAGTAGAGAAATGCGAGGAGAAACTTTTTTGGAAAGAAATATCGTCTTTCAAGAGGCTGGATTACGGATGAAACAAGATAGAGCTCTCTCCGAAAAAGAGACCATCGAGTTAATAAAGAAAGGTAACAGGGAAGCCTATGAGAAAATAGTAAGGTGCTACATGAAGACAGCATATTATATCGCCTTGGGTTTAGTTCATAGTCATCAGGATGCCTTGGATATTTCTCAGGAGTCTTTCATCAAAGCTTTCCGTAAAATAAAAAGCTTTGATACACAAAGGCCTTTTTTTCCATGGTTTTACCAGCTTATGAGAAATCTTTGTATTGATTTTTTGAAACGGAGAAGCGGTAGAAAAGAAATCCCTCTTGAAGGCATTCAAATACTCCAGGAAGAGAAAGAAGACCGGGAGATGAAAGAAGTTCTATGGAAAGGAATAAAAGAACTTCCCTTCGAGCAGAGAGAAGTTATTATTCTGTGCTACTTTCGCCAACTCTCTTATCAAGAGATCGCAGAAATTACTGGGAAACCAATCGGCACGATTATGTCTTCCCTTTATTATGCAAAAAAAAAGCTCAAAGACATTCTCCGAAAATATCTGGGTTTTGAATAGGAGTTTATTCAGGAGATTTTTATGGATCATCAAAAAATAAAAGAACTCATTTCTTCTTATTATGATGGAGAACTAGATGAAAAGCGGAAAAGATTGGTGGAAAAACATTTGGAGCAGTGCCCAGAGTGCAAGAAAGAGTTTGAAGAAATGGGAAAATTTGAGGAGGTCATGAGAAAAATGGAACTTAAAAAACCCCCAAAGGAAGCATGGCAGCTCTATTGGACTTCAATTTATAATCGTCTGGAAAGAAGGGCAGGGTGGATTTTGTTCTCTATCGGTGCTATTATTTTAATCTTTTTTGGCGGTTATAAAATGGTAGAGGGTATCATTCAGGACCCTTCAACGCCTCTTCTTCTAAAAGTTGGGATTCTGACTGTTTTAGGAGGAGTCGTTGTCTTACTTGTTTCTTTGATAAGGGAGCAGTTTTATGTCCGCAAGAGGGAAAGATACAAGGAGGTTGAAAAATGATTATGGTAACAACGGATTTTGTCCCTGGGAAAACAATCAAAAAGTCTTTTGGCCTTGTCCGTGGAAATACTATCCGGGCCCGTCACATTGGGCGGGATATTAAGGCCGCTCTCAAGAATATTGTGGGAGGGGAAATTACAGACTACACAAAAATGATGGCTGAATCCCGGGAACAAGCGCTCGACCGCATGATAGAAGAAGCAGAAAGCCTAGGGGCAAACGCCATCATCAATATTCGTTTCACAACTTCTATGATTATGCAGAGTGCTTCAGAAATCTTGGTGTACGGTACTGCTGTTGTCGTGGAATAAAAAAGAGAACACAAGGAAGGAATGCTTAAAAAAATACTGCTTTTGTTTATAATTTTTGTTTTAGTATCGTCTTTTTTCTTTCTCTTTTCCATACAGCCTCAAAAGAGCACAGAAAGAGGGACGTTTTCTATCATTTTTATGGAAGAAAAAGTCGGTTATGAAGAATATACCTGGAAGACTGACGAAACAGGCTATCTCCTTTCTGTGAGAGGCCAGATGACTAAACCGATAGCATTGGAAATTGACAGACTTACTATTCGTCTGGATAGAAGTTTTATACCCTTGCGATATACTTTTAAGGGCTCTGTGATTGGAGTGGCACAGGAGATTGAAAGCTCCATATCTGAGGGAGAAGTCGAAAGTACAATTCTTGTCGCAGGGCAGGAGCAAAAGAGTACTGTTAAGATCAAGCGGGATGCCTTTCTTCTCCCGATCGCGATTTTTTCTCCTTACCTGATTCTGACAAAAAAGTTTCGATGCACTCTCCAAGAGAAAGTCGAGTTTTCTGCTTATATCATACCTCAGCTTGAAGTAACGGTTTCCCTCAAGCCAAAGGAAGAGGATCCATGTACGCTTATAATGCAATTGAGCACTTTACAGATCGAAGTGGAGACAAATGAAAGAGGCAGCCTGATAGCCCTGCATATTCCTTCCCAGAACTTGATCGTTGTTCAGGATATCCATGGAGCTCCCATACGGTGATACAGAGAAAAACGTAACTTCTCAATAAGTGTGGGTAGTAGCTATGGATTCCCGCCTCCGCGGGAATGACGATTGAGTGTAAGTGTCTGTCATTCCTGCGAAGCTTGTGCCTGCGGAGGCAGGTAGCAGGAATCCAGTGATTAGTCACAAATAT
>DAOVDU010000109.1 GCA_030669305.1 Candidatus Aminicenantota bacterium | reverse complement strand
CTAGCACGGAGCGGTGCTTCATTGGAAGAAGTCCTGTTGCGCCGTAAACAACTTGCAACAACCTATAATTATTATCTTTCCATCGGGCTAAGCTACACGTTTGGATCTATTCACAGCAAGGTGGTAAATCCTCGCTTCGGAGATGGAGGCAGGGGGATCAGTATTAGTTTTTGATATTGTTTGAATTGTCGAGGCCCGTCCTCAATTAATAATTATGGATCATCTCCCATTTAGTTGCAAAAATGAATGGCTTTATTTTTAGAATGTCATTCCTGCGAAAGCAGGAATCCATGACTATTCACATATGCTTTTATATAAATCAATCCATTGTGGATTTTCTTTTTCAATTATTTCTAACTTCCAATCCCTTTTCCATTTCTTTATCTTTTTCTCCCTTACAATTGCAGATTCCGCAGATTCATGAATTTCATACCAAACCAGATGATGAACCTTATATTTTTTAGTAAAACCTTCTACTAAACCATGTTTATGTTCATAAACTCTTTTGACAATATCAGAAGTAACGCCTGTATATAAAGTGCCATTTCGTTTACTACAAAGGATATAAACGTAAAACTTTTTCATATTTCTGGATTCCCGCTTTCGCGGGAATGACAAAAAGGGGCGTGGATGACAGCTTAATTATGTGTCTCTTATATTATTTTGCAACTTTTTGGGAGATGAACCATTTTAGTTTAATATTAAGGATAAAATATTTAGGAAAGACTCAATACCTTTCTTGTGTTTACTTGACTGAATAAACCGAACAGACTGGATAGACGGTCATCTACCATTGATAAACAACAGCTGCCCATGTAAATCCAGCACCAAAGGCATCCATAACAATAATGGTATCTTTTTTAAACTTGCCTGCTTCATTCAGTTCATGGAGAGCAATTGGAATAGTAGCAACAGAGACATTACCATACTTGTGGATATTTGAATAAACCTTCTCAGGAGGCAAATTGAGACGTCTGCCCGTGGCTTCGATAATTCTTATGTTGGCCTGGTGGGGAATTAAATAATCGACCTCCTCCCGTGTCAGGCCGGCTTTCTTTAGTGCGACCAGAGCTGCTTCTCCCATGCGCTTCACTGCATGCTTGAAGACTTCATTGCCTTTCATCTGGAGACAATGAAGGTCTTGAGCAACTGATTGGGCAGTGGCTGGGATTCTCGATCCTCCAGCAGGCTGGAAAAGAAGATTTCCCAAATTACCGTCAGCCTTCCAGTAGTAAGAAAGCATCCCAGAGCCATCATCACTTTCTTCAAGAATAACTGCCCCAGCAGCATCGCCAAAAAGGACACATGTATTGCGGTCTTTCCAGTTCGTTACCTTAGTTAATAATTCTCCACCAATTAGAAGAATACGCTTGTTTATTCCGCTTAAAATCAAACCTTCCGCCAGAATCATGCCATATAGAAATCCTGTACAGCCAGCGGAAATATCAAAAGCAGGAATATGATCAGCTCCAAGCCCTTTCTGAACCCAGCAAGCAGTGGAAGGAAAAATTGTATCTGGCGTAGAAGTTGCCATTATTATCAGATCAATATCTTCGACTTTAAGTCCAGCATTTTTCAGAGTTATCCAGCTGGCTTCAATAGCCAAATCTGAAACTGCCTTGTCTTCAGAAGCAATCCTTCTCTCCTTGATTCCTGTCCTGGCGACAATCCATTCATCAGTTGTATCAACTATCTTCTCAAGATCAAAATTTGTTAAAACCTTATCAGGGACATAGAATCCTGTGCCAGTGATCTTGATTCTTCTTCTGTTTTTCTTGCCCATAGCTCATAAAATAAACATATTCTATAGCATAATTGATTTCAATTTGCAAATAGGAAAAAAGAAATATAAAATCAAAATAAAAATGAAAAGGCATGTTTGTTTTGTTTCTTTTTTTGCCATATTGTGGCTTTTAATTCTTTTCCCAAAATTCGCCCTGCCTCAACTCATACTAGGACAGTACGAAGATGAGGCACCTTTCAGGACATGGAATACCTTGGGGATTTCAACTGGTGCATCCCTTGCTATGGGCGAAGCTCGTTTCACCTTAGCATCTGACTGTTCTGTAGCGCTTACAAATCCTGCTCTTTTGAGCAATCTTCCAAAAATCACATTTTCTCTCAGCTCATGCGTCAGTGCAGCTTCTTTTTTTAAATACTCTATTATCAACACTGGACCCCTTTACAATGAAGAGAACATGTCCCAAGGATTTTATGCCCTTGATTTTGCAGGTGTCTCAGTAAACCTTAAAGGTTGGGCGCTTGCCTTAAATATAGGGCTATTGGAAGATTATGACCGCCCGAGAGTAGAATCAAAGTATCCTGCCAGCGGCCAGGTCCAGTACATGTTAAATCTAGACCAAGAGGGCATTCTTAAAAACATCAATTTCTCTCTATCACGAAAGCTCGGCAAAAACCTTTCTGTTGGCATAGGTTTTAATTACATCTATGGCTACCTTGAAAAAAATATAGAAGAAAAATGGACAAATTCCAACATCACTATTACAGATAAGAAATCTCATGACTTTAAGGGATTTTATATCAATGGAGGCCTTGTTGTGTATTTGTCGGATGTGCTAACTGTTGCTGGCGTATTTCGAACTCCTTATACAAAGAAATCAGACAGCAAAAGCCTGCTGCGATATTATTCTCCTCAAGGAGACACAGATATAAAAATTGAAGCCTCTGCTCAAAATAGCTATAAACAACCTCTCGTTGTTGGTTTGGGACTTAGCTACAAATTCTCAAAAGTGTTCAAGGCAGCCGCTGATTTGAGTTTTTTCAACTGGGCCAAATACAATGTCTATTATTTTGAAGAAGAACTAGAGAGAGATTTCAAAGATATCGTTAAAATTAGTGCAGGAGCCGAATATATGAGCTCTATTTGGGCTTTTAATCAAGAAATAAAGGCTCCTCTGAGAATAGGAATAAGCTATGATCCCCAGCCAATGAGGGAACCAAATTCCCATTATTTCTATTTCTCATTTGGGGCTGGAATCTATGTGGGCAAATTTTTACTAGATGCAGGTGCGCTTATCGGCAATGAAAGAGGCTCAGGAAATGCTTTAGCGGCACGAAGGGTTGCCTTCTCATTAAGCTTCCGAATATAGATTTAGGTTTAAGGTTGAAGGTTTAATGTTTAAGGTTTAATGCTTGAGATTAAAATTTTTATTGCCTTAAACCTTCAACTTTAAACCTTAAACCAACATAGGTTGGAGATGATAATGAAAAAAAAGGTTTTTCTTTTTGTGGTCTTTTTTTCGATTTTGTTTACTCCTCTAATCCCACAAGATAATTACAATACAGATATTATCAGTGTTGACAAAAATCAAACAATTCTGGAAAAACTCTGGGGAATGAACCTTGATTTGCTAATGGAAAGGAACGGCAAAATATTTATTGTTGCCAGCATAGATGATTTGATCAAACTTGAGGAAAAAAATATCACATACACATTGGAAACCCAAAATTTTTATCCACTCAAACAGGAAAATATCACTATCCAAAGCGGAATAAATGGTGCCTTTCATTCCTACAAGGAGATTGAACAAGATTTATTGGCCATAGAATCGGCTTATCCCAACCTGGCTAGAGTCATCGACATAGGAGACAGCCTGGAGAACAGGAATATTTACGCCTTAAAAATAAGCGACAACGTCCAAATGGAAGAAGATGAAGCCAGGGTTCTCTTTCTCGGATGCCACCATGCACGCGAATGGATCTCTGTCGAAGTTCCTTTCTTGATAGGAAAATACTTAGTTGAGAATTACGCGACAAATTCAGAAATAAAAGAGCTTGTGAATCGAAGTGAAATCTGGATTATCCCCCTTGTCAATCCGGATGGCCTTGAGTACTCCATTCACTTTTACCGCTACTGGAGAAAGAACATGCGAGACAATGGAGACGGGAGTTACGGAGTAGACCTTAACAGAAATTATAGTTTCAAATGGGGATATGATAATACAGGCTCCAGTCCCCTGCCTTCCTCAGGAGTCTATCGAGGAAAATCCCCGTTTTCAGAACCAGAAACACAGGCCATTCGTGACCTCTTTACACAAAAAAATTTCCAAGCTTTGATCACCTATCACAGCTATTCCCAGGTAATCCTGTATTCCTGGGGATACACCAAAGAACCCTCCTACAAAAATGAACTTCTCGCTAATATTGCCGCGGAAATGTCTGCTCTTATGGAACCTGTAAACGGACGCCTGTATGAATACGGCCAAGCAGGGGATTTTTTTTATCTCACAAATGGAGACACCACAGATTGGTCATTCGGCGTCTACGGCATTCCTTCTTATACTATTGAACTTCCTCCTGTAGATCAGATCTATGGAGGATTTTTTAATGCGGAAGAAGATATTAACTCAATCTTCAACGAAAACCTCCCATCAGCCCTATACTTGATTGATTGGGCCATTCAACAAAATCAAGACAAAGCAAAGGGCAAGACAACGCTTCGCTGGCAAGACAATGAGGCAAGACAAAGCCTTAACGGGCGGCAAGACAAAGCAAAGGGCAAGACAATCTAAAGGGCAAGACAATAAGAACTCAGAACTCAAAACGAATAAGTGAGGAGTAAGGAGTGAGGAGCAAGAAGAATAAACTCAAAACTAATTTCTGTTAGACTGTTAGCCAGTTAGTCTGTTAATCAGTTAGTCAGTTGTTCGGTTAATCTGTTATTTCAATTAAAATAATTAACGGATAAACAGACTAACTGACTAACAGTCTAACAGAAATCAGTTCTCAGTTTTGAGTTCTTATTGTCTTGCCTCATTGTCTTGCCAGCGAAGCGTTGTCTTGTCAGCGAAGCGTTGTCTTGCCCTTTGCTTTGTCTTGCCGCCCGTTAGGGCTTTGTCTTGCTTTTGTTGAATGGCCCAATCAATCAAGTATAGGGC
>DAOVDU010000038.1 GCA_030669305.1 Candidatus Aminicenantota bacterium | reverse complement strand
ACCGTCATTCCCGCGGAAGCGGGAATCCAGAAGCCTGAAGTAGCCAGAAATACTGGATTCCCACTACCTGCCTCCGCAGGCACAAGCTTCGTGGGAATGACGAGTGCCTGATACGATACTTCACGCATGACACGACACTAGTAGTTTTCTGAACTGCAGTTGTAACTTTTGAGAAAAAATCAAAATAAAATTTTAATGGGTTAATGAGAAAAAGAGTTGCTCATATCAAAGATATCATAGAAAAATTGTATTCCAGGTACAATCATCGGAGGCTTATAAAGCCTGACCCATTACAATTTATATATCAATATTCAAATCGGGCAGATATGGAGATTGTTGGTTTTTTGGGGGCATGTCTTGCATATGGCAGAGTACAGCAGATCCAAAAGAGCTTGAGCTGTCTATTAGGATATATGGGAGACAGCCCTTTTCAATTTGTCCATAACTTTGATACGGATAAGAGAAAAAAATTGGGGAATTTTAAGCATCGGTTTACTCTTGGCAGCGATATATCAGATTTGCTGGGTTTGTTGCAGAATGTTCTCTGGGAATTTGGCAGTATCGAAAAATTTTTTATTCAAGGCTACGATCCCAGCGACAAGAATATCATTCATGCATTATCAAAATTTTGTGATTCACTCCTGGATATGTATGCTTCAAGGCATAAAGGGCACGCGAGCCGCGGTTTGAAGTATTTGCTAGCCAGTCCCTCCGGGGGAAGCGCATGTAAACGTCTTAATCTCTTTTTGCGATGGATGGTACGCGATGATGATGTGGATACGGGACTGTGGAAGTCGATTGATAAAGCCAAGCTTATTGTGCCGATTGATGTGCATATGGGCAGACTGTGCAGGATATTAGGATTTTACGACCAAAAAACAATTTCACTGAAGGCTGCAGAGAAAATAACAGATTGTTTCGCTGAAATCGAACCTGAAGATCCTGTTAAATATGATTTTGCGCTCTCAAGAATCGGAATCCTTAAAAACTGCACAGGCAAAATCAAAGACATCTGCGAAGATTGCGAATTGTTTGACTATTGCCTGCGAAAAGAGATGTCATACTAACTAGCTCCCATATCTTATGAAAGATCACCAGGTCAAGGTAGATTTAAAATCGCTTTTATACCCAATTTTACCTTTTTATTTTGTCCTTAAACCTTTAACATTAAACTTTAAACCAATATTTTAATATCCTATAAGCAAGAAAAAGATGAAGCGACCAAGAGTTGTTGTAGCTATGAGCGGCGGAGTGGATTCTTCGGTGGCAGCCGCTCTTCTCAAGCAACAGGGTTTTGAGGTCATCGGAGTCACGATGAAGCTTTTTTCCTTGCCTCATAAATACCAAAGGAATGAGAACTTAAAAAACTGCTGTGGACGAGATGCTGCCGAGGATGCTCAGCGAGTAGCAGGATTTCTAGATATTTCCCACCATGTAGAGAATCTTAGTCGGCTCTTTGAAAAAATGGTTATTGCTGATTTCTGCGAGGAATATTCTCGAGGGCGAACGCCCAATCCATGCATCCGCTGCAATCAGTACATAAAATTTAAGGCCCTGATGAGGAGGGCAGAAAAGCTTGGTGCTGCATATCTTGCCACAGGACATCATGCACGAGTCATGTATGATTCAAAATCAGGGCGATATCTACTCAGAAAGGGAAGAGACCAAGAAAAAGACCAGTCCTATTTCCTTTATACTCTGACTCAAAAACAGCTTTCCCGCACACTCATGCCAATCGGTGACTTCACGAAAGAAGAGATCAGAGAAAAGGCTGAGGAATTAGGTCTTCCTGTGGCTAAAAGGCCAGAGAGCCAGGAGATTTGCTTTGTCCCTGACAATGATTATGTTAGTTTTGTTAAAGAACGAATCCCTGAAGCTTTTCGTCCAGGATTCATCGTGGATATCGAAAACCAGATTTTAGGAAAACATAATGGAGTTCTTCATTTTACCATTGGTCAACGCCGGGGAATGAAAATTGCTGCACCACATCCGCTCTATGTCCTTGATATCCGAAGCAGTAAAAACACGATTGTGGTAGGTACAAATGATAAGCTTTATAAGAGGAGACTTCTAGCCTCGCGGATTAATTTAATTGCAAAAGTTAAAATTACGAAACCCCTGGCTGTAAAAGCAAAAATCAGGTACAAACACAAAGAGACAAAAGCTATCTTAAAGCTCTTAGATTTGGATCGAGCTCTTGTCGAATTTGAGAAGGCCCAGAGGGCTGTTACTCCTGGACAAGCAGTGGTTTTTTATGATGGAGATACGGTTATAGGAGGTGGGACAATAATGGTCAGTAGGCAGTAGGCAGATTAGTTTAAATAAGAAAGGAATGACAGGGAGAGAGGGGAAGGGGGTGACAATTCCAGTTTGCAGAAAGCAGAATGTCTATCCAAATGTAATCTTATAAGTTGTTCCTTCTTTTTTTTGGATATCTATGGTGCCGTGAAGCTGCTCAGTTAAAGTCATAACCAGTTGCAGACCGAATGAGTTGGTATTTTGAAGGTCGAAATCCTCCGGCAAACCCACGCCATTATCACTGACGCAAAGCGAGAATTTCCCCTTATCTTCTGAGCGGAGACTTATATGAATTTTGCCTTTAGGTTTGCCTCCATCTTCCCATTCTTTGCTATCTGGAAAGGCGTACTTGAGAGAATTTGAAACGAGTTCATTGATGATCAAACCGCAGGGAATACCTGAGTTGATGTCAAGGGAGACATCCTCTATATTCATTTCTAATGTGACCTTGTTAGGGTCGATTCTGTAAGATTGGAACAAGCGATCAGTTAGACTTTTGATGTATTCAGAGAAATTAACCTTTGCTAAATCCTTAGATTGATACAATTTTTCGTGGATGAGAGCCATTGACCGGATGCGCTCTTGGCTTTCCTCAAACATCTTAAGGATTTTCTCATCTTTGAATCGGCTGGATTGAAGATTAAGAAGTGAAGAAATGACCTGCATGTTGTTTTTTACTCGATGATGAATTTCTTTGAGAAGCACTTCTTTCTCTTTTAACGAAGCATTGAGCTGCTCAATGACCCGCTTGTGTTCTAATGCATTCGCTATTATATCTCCGACAATTCTGATCATAACAACAATATCGACAGACCATGTTTTTTCCTCTTTAACTGAGTTTAATCCGAGAAATCCTATGACAGATCCGCCGTAAGCTATAGGGGCCTGAATAACGGATTTAACTCTTCGAGACAGTGCGTATTCCTTGAAGAAACTTGCTTCTGAAGGGAGCTCGGAAACAACAGGAACAAAAATAGTCTCACTTTTTTTTATCATTTCCATCTGCCATGGAAAGCTTGCAGCTGGAAGCTTGATGTGATTGTTAATTTGTGGAGCTACTGACTCGCTGCACCATTCATGCGTCAGGACCATACTTGTCCTGTCGTCAGAAAAGAGAAAAACATAACAGTGGTCGCCTTCGCAAAATTCTCCGATTGACTGCACAGTTTCGTTTATAACATTATCTGTTTTACCTGAAAGAATGTTGATGAAGTTTGTTGAAATGGAGGTAACAATTCTTTCGAATTCTGATCGCAACTGCAGTTCTTCTTCTGCATGCTTTTGATCTGTTGTGTCTACGAATGAAGCTATCATACAGATAGGTTTCCCAGCCTTATCTGTAACTATGTTTGCGGAAAGCTCAGCCATAAAGATTGATCCGTCTTTTTTCTTGGCAGGCCATTCACCTATACAACTCCCCTTATCATGCAATGTATCTGTGATCTCTAGTGCTTTCTCCTCGTTCTGCCACAGTTCCACAAAACGTTTTCCAAAAATATCTTTTTCATCGTATCCCCACATTTTGATGAAGGATGGGTTCACATAGGTCAATTTCCCTTTTGGATCAGCAAGTGCAATAGCATTAATGGAGGAGTCTACTGCCAGGTTCTTGATTCGAAGCTCTTCTTCTACTTTTTTGCGTTCTGTAATGTCCCTGACTATCCCTATAGCATTCCATTTATCTTTTATTTTTACTGATGAAATAGATATTTCCAGGGGAAACTCAGTTCCGTCTTTTCGTCTCCCAGAGAATTCGCCTGTTTCTCCGACTATGGATCCCTGTCCTGTTGTCTTAAATCTGCTGAAGCCTTTTTCATATATCTCATAGAATCTTTCAGGAAATACAATCTGTAAGTCCTTACCAAGAACCTCGTTTCTTCTATATTGAAAAATAATTTCAGCTGCGTCATTCCAATAGCTAATTTTTCCATCATTGTCGCTTATTATGATGGCGTCTTTTGCTGAAGCACTGATCTTTCGAAACTTTTCCTCGCCTTCCCGCAGTTCTTCCTCTATCTCCTTGCGTCTTTTTATATTGTCTCTTAAGAGCCTTATCGCATCTGACATAAGTATGCCAAATATGATGAAAAAGCCAAGAACGGTAAAACGTGTATAAACAGCTGTCTTGGGCACTTCGGTGATCAATAACCCTATAAATGTTCCTTCATAAAAGATTGAATATGCCAGTATTGTATCGATCAGCCAGAAAAGGAGGCCAAAGCCTACGGAAATACCGATAACTTTGAATTTGATTTTCATGATTTCCTATAGTTTTGTCGAAAATGCACTCTTTTCTTTGCCAAAATGCATATTGAAGAAGATGTTTTATAAAAAAAATGTATTGAGTTCATATCTGAGAAAAAAAGCATTATTCATTTTGCGTATATAAGTATAAATATTTCAGGCTCGATTTTCAACTGCTAATCCTATTCATCTTCTATTTTTTTTCTACTAAAGTTTGATTTTTAAATCTATAATAATCTTTAAGGAGAAAGGACCATGAAGTTTGGCTGTCAATCCGAAGTTGGATATATTCAGAGTCTTTTACTTAAGCACCCCAGAGAGGCATTCATTAGCAAATCCAATATTGAAGCTCAGTGCGTGGATCTTAATTATACGGGATGCCCTGATTATGATAAATCCCTTAAAGAGTATGATAATTTTGTTGAGCTGCTGAAAAAGTATGTTCCTGATATTTATTATTTGCCGCAAAATAGTCAAACTGGCCTTGATTCGATATATGTGCATGATTCTGTAGTTGTTACAGATAAAGGCGCCATTTTATGCAAAATGGGAAAAGAAAAAAGGGGTGGGGAGCCTTCGGCTGTTGGAGAATTTCTTCAGGGATTGGATATTCCCATTCTTGGATCAATAACCGGCGATGGTAGTCTGGAAGGGGGTGATGTTGTTATATTTGATGAGCGGACCTTAGCTGTAGGGCAGGGGTACCGTTCGAACAATGAGGGCATCCGGCAGATGAAAGAATTGACCAGGGGCTTTATTGAGGAATTTGTTGTCGTGTCCTTACCGCACTGGCAGGGGCCAGATGATGTCTTGCATTTGATGTCCTTTATCAGCCCTGTTGATCACGATTTAGCCGTTGTATATTCCAGAATAATGCCTGTGCCCTTTCGAGAATGGCTTCTCCGGCGAGGAATCAAACTGCTCGAAGTTCCTGATTCTGAATACGAGACTATGGCCTGCAACATTCTTGCCGTTGCTCCCAGAAAGTGCATCATGTTAGCCGGGAATCATCGCACAAAAAAACTTCTCGAAGATGAGGAAGTAGAAATCTGGGAATACGAGGGAGAGCAAATTTCCAAAAAAGGAGCTGGCGGTCCCACTTGCCTCACCAGGCCTTTGATACGGATAGACTAATTATATCTTTTCGGTATTATTTACAAAGCGAGCAAAGCGAATGTGATAATCTTTATATATAAGATACAAGGCAACTCAAAACCAATTTCTGTTAGTCTGTTAATCGGTTAATCTGTTAGTCTGTTATTTTAATTATAATATTTAACAGATAAACCGACTAACGGACTACCTGACTAACAGTTGCTTTTCTCGCATATCTAAATTAAATAAACCAGATAAACCAGATAAACGGAATAAACTGAATTTGGGAGCGAAGCCATTCCCGAATATTTTCTGATCATTACCCACACAAAATGAAAGAGAACCAAATTATTTAATGTCGAAAGATTACTGCTTCAAATTCACCTTAAACCTTCAACTTTAAACCTTAAACTTGAGCTTGTCTTGCATAATTTTAGACAGAACAGACCGCTATTAGGTGAGGGTTTTAAGTTTTGAATCAATAGTTGCATCTTTATCCAGGCGGTGATCTACCCGTAGATCTATATGGATCCTTCTTGCCCCCATATCCACGATAGCTTTGTGCGCCTTTTCTATGACTTTAAAAAGAGTCTCCATATCAGGGGCTTCGATAGTAGTGGCCATTCCGCCGGTGACATGCTTTAAGCCTGAGCTTTCGATGACCTTCAAGGCTTCTTTGACATATTTGCTTACAGAAACCCCTTCGCTCGTAGGAAAGATTGCGAGTTCAGCGATAATCATTGTTTCCCTCAAAAAATTCAGATGTGATTAGGGTAAAATTCTATCAATTATTGTTCTGACTATCAAGACTAGACGCAACCCCCTGTGTTTACCGACACAAAAATCAAATATTTTTGGTTCTTCTCCCAATTAGTTGATTCAAAGGGTTCGAGGATTCAAGGGTTCAAGGATTCAAGTGTTTTTTTTGTAGCGATTTAATAAGTGCTTTAAGCATCCTCTCAACCTCTCCTATTCCCTCCTGTGCAAACTTTTAATTCTTTGTAATTCTTAAGCATTTCACTCGAATCCCTGACCCCTTGACCCCTTGAATCCTTATGATCCTTTCAACTCTTTTGGAGATGATCCTAATTTGTTAATCTGTTTATCTGTTAGTCAGTTGAATATTTTAATTAAAAAAACAGACTAACCGTCTAACTGATTAACCGACTAACTGATTAACTGAACTGATGAGATTGCCACGCTCCCTTCGATCACTCGCAATGACATCGCCGCCTGTCTTGCCAGCGGAGCGTTGTCTTGCCGCCTGAAGGGCTTTGTCTTGCCAATTTATGTTGTCTTGCCGCCCGGAAGGGCTTTGTCTCGCTCAAATAAATCGTTACTTTGAATTCGCCAGCATTATCGGCCACAACATTCTCGTTTACGCCAAGAAAGAGGTGTCCTTTCATGGGCATTGTAACCCCATTTTCTGATCCGATATAAAACAATTCGATCAGCTCATTACGAATCTCTTCTCCGGTCTCTTCATCGACTTCGACAGAAATAAGAAGATAAACTTTTCCAATCAATGCTCCAATGTTTTTATCCTGAATGGGTTGCTGGAAGGTCTGTAATGGATATCCATCTGGATCGCAGTAGGCCATCGGATTTCCTCTCTGGAGAGAAATCCCGCCAGAAGCCCTAAAATAGATTTCCTGGCCGTCCTCAATGTCTAGACCTGTATCTGTCCAATCAACATTGCTCAACACATAAACTTGAATGCTTCTTTCGCGTCCAAACACTGAACCATTCTCTTCTTTAGCATTTAAAGAAAGAAAGAAGCAAGACAAAAAGGCAAGACAAAACAAGATGAACGTAAAACGTAAAACGTAAAACGTAAAACGTTTTTCGTTTTGCGTTTTTCGACTTTTCACTTCTTTCTACTTCCCAAGCTGCAGCACATCCACCATCTGTTGATGGATCAAACTGTTTGTTGCTAAAGCCTCAGACCCAAAGATTCTAAATTCTCTATTCTGAAAATCAGAAATTCGACCTCCTGCTTCTCTAACAATCAGGGCTCCTGCTGCCACATCCCATGGACTGAGTTTCAATTCCCAGAATCCATCAAGCCTTCCACAGGCTAAATAACAGAGATCCATGGCGGCTGAACCACAGCGTCGTATTGCCTGTGTTCGAGTTAAAAAGTTATTAAAATGGCTGATGTTGTTCACATTGCTTTCTCGAACATCATAAGGAAATCCTGTGGCCACAAGGCTTTTATCTATATCATCTACAGAAGATACCTTAATCTTTTTTCCGTTTAGAAACGCCCCTTCACCCCTTACGGATGAGAACAGCTCTTCTCTCATAGGATCATATACCACACCAATAACCACTTCCCCTTTCTTCTCCAAAGCTATGGATACTGAGAAAATGGGAAAACTATGTGCGTAATTTGTCGTTCCATCAATCGGGTCAATTATCCAGCGAAATTCTGTTCCCTTTTCTTCATGTAACCCTTCTTCTGCTATAAAATTATGATCAGGAAAACGTATTGAAAGATGATTAAAAATCATTTTCTGGGATTGACTATCAAAGTTTGTGACGAGATCAACCGCGCCTTTAAAAAAAATCTCTCGGGGTACATCTATATTTTCCTTAAGCATACGCCCAGCTTTCTGAGCGGCCTCTCTTGCAGCATTAAAGTATTTATCCATGTTCCTGATCATTCAATATTACCAACTCCTCAATATTCTAGCAACAACTAATACGGTTTATCTGGTTTGCGATTCAAAACTTTTTGCCTTTTTATACGTATTATAATATGATATTGGAGTCATAAAGAGACAAAATATGAACGAGAAGAAGAATTCCAAGAAAAGAAAAACAATAATCCGTATTATCAAGGGAAAGAGAATGAACGAGAAGAAAAGCCCCAAGAAAAGAAAAAAAACGATCCTCATTGCTGCTGGAATCATCTTAATTGCGCTTATCATATTCTTCAATTTCAAGTCGCAAAGGGAAAAAGCTATAAAGGTGACTGTAGAAAAAGTCACAAGACAAGATTTAACTTCCAAGATCTCTGCATCGGGAGAGGTCAAACCCAAAAAAAGTGTTAACATCAGTGCCCATATTCCCGGAAGAATTATCATAATCGGTGTGCAAGAAGGGCAAAGAGTCAAGATAGGCGATTTTCTCTTGAAACTTGAGTCAACACAATACGAAGCGAATGCTGACAGAGACCGAGCCCGTATTCAATCTTCTAAGGCGGATCTTATCAGAGCTGAGGCTATATTAAGAAAAGATGAACTCTATTATGAAAGGTATAAAAAACTTTTTGAGGAAGATCTAATCTCCAGCGAACAGCTGGAAGCTGCCAGAGCTCAGTATGATGTTTCTAAAGCTCAACACGAAGCCATCCTCTTCCAAATCAAGCAAGCCGAAGCCTCTCTCCAAAGCACCCTAGATAATCTACAGAAAACTGTCTACAACTCCCCAATAGATGGAATCATCACCAGCCTTAGAGTAGAAGAAGGAGAAGTCGCCTTAGTCGGCACGATGAATAATCCAGGCACTGTCCTGATGACAATTGCTGACCTCTCGGTGATGGAAGTTGAGGTTGAGGTCGATGAAACAGATGTTGTAGGCCTTAAAATCGGGCAACTGTCCGAAGTAAGGGTAGATGCTTTCCCAAACAAAACTATTAAAGGGAAAGTTACAGAAATCGGAAGCTCTGCTCTACTAAAGCTTACTTCCTCTGAAGAATCTAAGGATTTTAAAGTCGTCATAACTTTGGAGAACCCTCCAGAAAATCTGAAACCAGGCCTCTCAGCTTCTGCAGATATCATAACGGCTGAAAAAAAAGATGCCCTAGCTGTACCGATTTCAGCTTTAGTGTTAAGAGAAAAAGAAGCGGAAGATCCAGAAAAAAAGGAGAAACAAGAAGAAGGAGTATATCTCATTGAAGAAACCCGGGCTAAATTCTCCCCTGTGCAAAAAGGAATCATAGGAGAATTGATGTTAGAAATAATCTCTGGCCTTGAAGAAGGGCAAAAGATTGTTATCGGGCCCTACAGCGCGCTACGCCAGCTCAAGGATGATATGTTGACAAAAGCAGAAGAAAAGAAGGAACAATAACAATGAACTCCCAAAACAACATTATTATCTCTACCGAGAATCTCTGGAAAATCTATCAATTGGGAAATCAGCAAGTCAACGCTCTTTGTGGTGTCACATTCACAGTAGCCCGCAACGACTTTTTGGCAATCATGGGTCCCTCTGGTTCTGGGAAATCAACAATCATGAATCTCATAGGCTGTCTAGATACTCCCACCAAGGGAAAATACTACCTGAGCGGAAAATTGGTCAGCGAATTAAGTGAAAACGAACTTGCTTACATCCGGAATCGTGAAATCGGGTTTGTTTTTCAAGTCTTCAATCTTCTTCCACGAGCCACAACTTTTCACAACGTGGAGCTCCCTCTTATCTACAAAGGAACAAGAAAGAAAGAAAGAGAGGAAAAAACACGAAAAGCGCTGGAAATGGTAGAGATGGATCACAGGATGGATCATCGTCCCTCTGAACTTTCGGGAGGTGAAAGACAGAGAGTCGCTATTGCCCGCGCCCTTGTTAACGAACCTTCCATCCTTCTGGCAGATGAGCCCACAGGAAATCTTGACTCGAAAACAGGAGGGGAAATTCTCAATCTTTTCCACAAACTCCATTCCCAGGGAAATACAATTATAATAGTCACTCATGACAGGGATATAGCCCGGATGGCACAGAGGATTATCTTCGTAAAAGACGGAAAGATTGAAAGGGAAGAAAGAAAAGGGGAGTAAAACATGAATTTCTTCAATCGTTTTCAGGGAATATTCCTAAGTCCGCAACAAGCTTTTAAAGCAATTTCAGAAAAACCCATCTGGCTCGATGCACTGATCATTCTCCTTATTGCAATAGCGCTTTTCTCTTACATAACCACCCCTTATACTAATAAAGATAGCATTCAGATGTTTGAAAATAACATTAAACTCAAGGAAAGGATAGGGGAAGAAAGGTTCAACCAGATGCTCGAGAACCTCAAGAATCCTTCTCAGACCAGGGTAATTATTCGCTCATTTTTCATAGTTCCCATCTCAAGCGTTATAGGATTTTTAGTCTCCAGCTTGATTATCCTGGGCCTTGGACGCCTTACATCCACAGAAGGGAAATTTGTTTATATTTTTTCTGCTTATCTTTATGCCAATTTCATCGATAAGATCCTAGGCAATGCTGTACGGCTATTCCTTGCCGTAAGCCGTAAATCTGTAATGCAGAACACAACCAGCTTGGCCCTTTTCTTTCCGAAGCTTGAAATAACTTCTCCTGCCTTCCTGATATTAAGCCAGGTTGATTTCTTCCAGCTCTGGCTTTTCGGAATTTTTGGGTTTGCTCTAGCCTATATTTTTAAGATCGAGTTAAAGAAAGCCCTTTTCATTTCTTACGGTTTTTGGCTGTTAAAAAGCGTTTTTTACATTGCAATAATTCGTTTAAGCATGAGCCTTACAGGTCTGGGATAAATCCAACATAAACACAGTCTGTTAATCGGTTAGTCGGTTAGTCGGTTAATCAGTTAGTCTGTTAGTCGGTTAATCTGTTAGTCTGTTAATCGGTTAGTCGGTTAGTCGGTTAATCTGTTAGTCGGTTAGTCAGTTAATCAGTTAGTCTGTTAATCGGTTAGTCAGTTCGTCCGTTAATCTGTTATTTTAATTAAACTGATTAACCGACTAACTGATTAACAGACTAACCGATTAACAGGAATCAGTTTTTAGTTTATTAAGATTGACATAAAGTCCGCTCATATATAAATTATATTCATGAATAATATCTGGTCTCAAGGGAGCTTTGACAAGATTCCTTTTTCTAAACTTCTTTTCCATATTTGGGACTCAGAAAGATCCGGCCGGTTGGAAATTAAAAAAGGCACAGCCGAAAAAAGGCTGGATTTTAAAAAAGGGAATATTATCATAGAAAAGGACTCATTTGACGTGAAATTTCTCTTCAAGACATTAATCGAAAAAAAGATTTTGAATTCTTCTTCTTTAAAAAAATGTGAAAACTTTTCTGCTAAAAATAAGACCTCCTTGATGAAAGCTTCAATTGAACTCGGCATTCTTTCCCCTTCACAGCTATGGAAATTCATGGAAGATTTTATAAAAGAAGATTTTTTTCCTCTTTTTGATTGTTCTCAGGCTGAATATTTCTTTGATCAAAAACACCTTCTACAAGAAGCATTCATTCTATTCAGTATTTCTACCCTAAACCTTATCCTTCAGGGTGTGCGCCAGATGCAGAATTTCGACCTCATCAAATCCCATATTCCTCAAGGGGCTGAGCCTCTCCAGATCCTCTCGCCTGACAATCTGAACAAGGTTAATCTTGAACCTCCCGAAGAATACCTTTTTAATTTAATTGCCAATAATAAAAATTTAAAAGACATCTATAATTTTAGTGAACTCGGGAAAAAAGAAACCCAGAAAATTGTTTTCGTATTTTTCTGCTTGGGCGCATTGGGACTTCCTCAAATGAAAACCCAAAGCCAATCTCCCCAGGAATTTTCTCCTGCTGAAGTCTATAAAATCCTAGATGCATTCAACAACAAATGTTCCTACATCTTCAAGTATATTTCGAAGGAAATCGGTCCTGTCGCATTAAATGTCTTAGAAAAATGTATAGAAGACACAAAATCTAACGTCTCTCCCTTTTTCCAGAATATCAAACTCGGATTGGATGGAAGAATTGAAACAAATTCAATTCTGAAAACCAACATTAGTGTCCCCAGCAAAGAAAACCAACGGACCCTTCTCAGGGACTTGAATGAGATTCTTGCTGCGGAGATTCTGGCTGTGAAAAAAACCTTGGGAAATGACCATGAGTCAATGCTTGTTAAAAACCTTGAAAAAATCGGGGAATTGAATTGAAAAGAAAACAGATCCTGGCTCTTTTGATCTTCATCACTCTTCTCGTCTTATTCTTTCTGATCAAAATTGGAATCTGAAGCAAAAAACCTCCTGTTAATCCTGGGCCCGACAGGGGCTGGCAAAAGCAACACAGCCATCAAGCTCGCCAAGAAATTTAATGGAGAAATCATCAATTGTGACTCAATGCAAGTCTATAAAGGCTTTGATATAGGAACAGACAAGATTCCTTTCGAAAAGAGAGAGAATATTCCTCATCATTTATTAGATATAGTAAGCCCTTCCACTCAATTCACTGCTGCTGACTTCGCCAAATTGGCCTTAAAAGCTGCAGAATCGATTCTGGAGAAGAAAAAACTGCCTATCATTACAGGAGGGACCGGTTTATATTTCAAGGCTTTGCTCGATGGCCTTTTTCCAGAAGGCAAAAGAGATCCTCTAGTCCGGCAGAGACTTCAAAAGGAAGCTCAAGATAAGGGCATTGAAAGCTTGAGAAAAAAGCTTATGGAAGTCGATCCAAGCTACTGTAAAAAAATTGGAAAGAACGACAGAATACGCATAATCAGGGCGTTAGAAGTTTTCACTATAACTAAAAAACCTCTCTCCGAACACTTCGAAAACACTATTTCTTTTGTCAAAGATTTTAATATAATAAAAGTTGGGTTAAAATTGGAAAGACAAGTTCTCTACGAAAAAATCGAAGATAGAATTGATAAGATGTTTGAAAGAGGTATTGTCATGGAAGTGCAAAATCTTCTGGGAGAAGGAGTCAAAGAAAACTCCCCGCCTTTCCGTGCCCTCGGTTACAAACATATCCTAAAACTTCTAAATAAAAAAATTTCACTCGAAGAAGCTGTCTATCTGACTAAAAAAGAGACACGTCACTATGCCAAAAGGCAGATGACATGGTTCAGAAAAATGAAAGGTATCAAATGGTTTTCTCCCGCTGATTTTTCTTCTATAACAGAATATGTCAAAAACAGTATAAAATAAAAATGGAAAAAGCTATCCTTATCAATCTAGCCACTAACAAAAAAGAAAAAGATACAGCTGAAGAATCCATGCTAGAATTAAAGGGATTGGCCCAAGCTGCTGGTGCAGAAGTTGTCCAAGAAATATTTCAAGCACGTCCTGAAATAAGCCCAAAATACTTCATAGGAAAAGGAAAGGTCTCAGAAATTAGTTTTTTAAAAGATGAACTCCAGGCTAACCTCATCATTTTCGACAACAATCTCACTCCCATCCAACAACGAAATCTGGAAGACGAGATTTCAGGCAAAATCATTGATAGAACACAACTTATACTGGACATATTTGCTCAGAGGGCCAGAAGCAAAGAGGGCAAGCTCCAGGTTGAACTTGCTCAGCTCAACTATTTTCTTCCCAGGTTGTTGGGAAAAGGGCAGGCTCTTTCCCGCTTAGGGGGCGGTATTGGCACACGCGGTCCGGGAGAGAAAAAACTTGAAGAAGACAGGCGTAGAATCCAGGATAGAATATCAAAAATAAGAAAGGATATCTTTAAGGTGCAAAGACGTCGAGCCAATCAAAGAAAAAGCCGAAAGAAAGGCCCTATTCCTCTCGTTTCTCTGGTGGGATACACGAATGCAGGAAAATCCACGCTATTCAACTGCCTATCGAAGGAAAAAATGTTAACATCTTCCCAGCTTTTTGCCACACTGGATCCTGTTCTCCGCCGGATCACTTTTTCTGACGGACTCTATTTTTTCTTGAGTGATACCGTTGGTTTTATTAAAAAACTGCCGGTTGAGTTGATCGAAGCCTTCAAGGCAACACTTGAAGAGATTAAAGAAGCTGACTGTATCTGTCACATGATAGACACGACCTCCTCTCATTATGACAGTCAAGTTGAAGCAGTGGAGAATATTCTTTCAGAGCTTGGGGTAGTCGATATCCCTATCATTAAAGTTTTTAATAAGATTGATCTTTTACCAAACAAAACACAGCTTTTAAAGAAAAACACACGGCCCAACAACATGGCTGTCTATGTTTCAGCAAAAACCGGAGATGGAATCCAAGCTCTTAAAGAAAATATTCGTTCTATTCTCTTTAAAGGCCTAAAAATTTATTACCTGAGTATTCCCAGATCAGATAAAAAAATAATACCCTCTTTCCCTAAATGGGCTATTGTGTTAAAAAGTAGAGAAAATGGTGATTATTCTGAATTAAAAATAATGGCCGATCCTAAATCGGTTTTAAATTATTTGCCATACATAAAAAAAGGAGAAAAAAATTGGTGAAAAGAACATTCTATGTTTTTTTATTGTTTACATTGTTGTTTTGCTCATGTGCAACATATCAACCCCCGCCTCCTTCTCTTTACATAGACAACCTACCTCAATCCATCGTGTCAGAACTTTCTCTAAATGAGAGGATTCTTGTAGAAGACGCCTGGAAAAATCTAAAACAAGGGAAAGGGGATAAAGCAAAAAAAATATTTTCCAGACTGGACGTAAAAAGTCCTTTCTACTATGCAGGTTTAGGCTATACTTATTTTATTCTCAATGAATTTCAAGTCGCTGAGGAATTTTTTAAAGCAGCCCTAAGATACCACCCGGATATGGCCCTCGTCCATTTAGGGCTTGCACAGATTTATCAGAAGGAAGGTCTTGGAGACCTAGCATTCGCTGAATTCAGGGAAGTCCTTAAAAAAGAGCCAGAACACACCTGGGTCAAACCAAAATACGAAACTCTCAAAAACATAAAAACACAGGAATCATTAAACGACGGAAAAGCTTTTCTCTCCGAAGAAGATACAGAAAGGAGTAAAGCATCATTCCTAAAAGCTCTCTATTATTCTCCTGACTCAACAGAGGCTCATCTCGCCTTGGCCGATATCTACAAAAAGGAAAATAGGCCCCAAAATGCTCTGGTTCACTTAAAAGCCGCCATTTCAAATGATCCTCAGAATAAAGAAATATTAAAAAATTATGCTGAAACACTCTTTCAAGCAGAAGATAATAAAAAAAGCCTTGAAATCTACGAAAAATTGCAAAAGTTGGAACCAGATAATCAAAAAATCAGGGAGCGGCTTGGAACCCTTAAAAACAGGCTAGGAATTTTTGAACTCCCAAGCCAATATAATGCGATTCCATCCTCAGAATCTATCTCTAAAGAAGAAATCAGTGCCCTCTTAGGAGTTAAATTCAAAGGCATTCTGG
The DNA here is from genome assembly GCA_030669305.1 of Candidatus Aminicenantota bacterium. GTDB lineage: Bacteria > Acidobacteriota > Aminicenantia > Aminicenantales > Aminicenantaceae > DAOVDU01. Next base: position 4,330 of record DAOVDU010000038.1, on the reverse strand, counting down.
ATGAACCTTCCGGAAAACCATTGATAATAATCGATATAGCAACATCCTGGGCATCAAAATTTATCCTGAAAATGACTTCTTTAGGTATTCTTGATGTCTATCCGAATCATAATTTCCGACCTAAAAAAATTATCACCAGAGCTGAAATGGCAGAAACACTTATTCGCCTCATCGATCACTTGAAAAATAAAGGTCACAGATTCATCCAGCAGATCCCGCCAGAAAAAATCCAGATCATTGATGTCTCTCCAGACAATTTTTACTATCAGCCGATTATCCTTATAATTTCCTACGATATAATGACCCTCACCATGGATAAAACTTTCAAGCCGGATTTTCCAGTCTCAGGGCAGGAAGCCATAAGGCTATTTGATATAATCTTAGCCTTGATAAAATAAGTTCAATATTCAAGACATGATAAAATTCCAAATCACAAAATCCAAATCACAAAAAAGCACCAAAATCCCAATGACCAAAACTTATATTGGTTTAATGTTGAAGGTTTAATGTTTAAGGATTAATACTAAATTAAAAATATAAATACCTTAAATCTTAAACTTTAAACCTTAAACTGGTTTGTTTGGATTTTGGGATTTGGATATTTTTAAACCATTCGAAATTGGCATAACATAATTGACTTCGAGATAATTACTCATACAATATAGATAGAAAGCAGAATTATTGAATGCCAACACAACATAAAAAACGCATGTTTACAGTTCCTAACCTCATCAGCATAACAAGGATTTTGCTTATCCCCGTCTTCTTTCTTATGATGTTCAACCAAAGGGCCTTCGAAGCTTTTTTGGTCTTTCTTCTAGCAATTTCCACAGACGTCCTAGATGGATTTACTGCACGGCTCTGGCATCAAAAAACAAAATTCGGGGCTTATCTTGATCCTATAGCAGACAAATTGCTCATGACTTGTTCCATTATCATTCTTTCTATTCCTTCTCTAAGCATTCCAAACACAATTCCTCTTTGGCTAACAGCTACTGTGATCGGCCGGGATTTATACATAGTCACAGGCGTCTTTATCGCATATAAACTGAGAGGTCAGACTACTTTTAATGCTTCTTTCTTAGGAAAAGCAAGTACAGTCTGTCAGATGGGTGTTCTGCTTTCTGTTCTTTATTTTAACTTTATCCAATCTTGTCCCCCATTTCTAGAGTGGTTTTATATATTGACTTTTATTCTGGCTATTCTCTCAGGAGCACACTACACTTACATCAGATATCGCATGGTCTTCCCGAAAATTAAGTGAGGAGTTAGGAGCAAACCAGTTTAAGGTTTAAAGTTTAAGGTTTAAGGTATTTATATTTTTAATTTAGTATTAATCCCTAAACATTAAACCTTCAACATTAAACCCGTTTTTACTCTTGCCTTAAACCTTAAACTTTAAACCTTAAACTGGTTTGTTTGGGATTTGGTATTTTATAGGTTTTTATCAATAAAACCTTTTCTTAAGGTTCTCCAGACTATTTTCAAGTCAAGGGCAGGGGACCAATTTTGAATATAGTAAAAATCATATTCAAGCCTTTTATCGATGGGAGTATCCTGTCTCAATCCATGAACCTGAGCCCAGCCCGTGATTCCTGATTTCACCTTGTGCCTGAGCATATATTTAGGTATCTTTTCCCTGAAATCTTTAACAAAAACCGGCCTCTCTGGGCGGGGCCCGATAAGGCTCATCTCTCCTTTTAAGACATTAATGAGTTGAGGAATCTCATCTATACTGAACTTTCTTAAAAGTTTTCCAATCTTTGTTATTCGAGGATCATCTGGCTTGGTCATAACTGGACCTGTTTTTCCTTCAGCATCACAAACCATAGTCCTGAGCTTGTGCATAATAAATCTTCTCCCATCCAACCCCACTCTTTCCTGGTGATAAAGCACGGGCCCTCTGGAGGTCAATTTTATTAAAAAAGCTACTATGAGCATTAACGGCGAGAGAAAAAACAGAAAAACAACAGCTACAGCAATATCCATAGCTCTCTTTACAAATATCATAATCCCTCGTAAAGGCGGCTCATCGATGCTGATAACAGGAAAGCCATCCAAATCTTCGATTTTTGCTTTCAGAGTGAGGAGCTGGAAAAGATCAGGAATGAGTCTCACATTCACCGCATATTTATTGACGACCTTAAGGGTTTCAAGAATTTTGGAATAATTGTTCAAATCTAAAGCAACATAAACATCACTGATGTCGCCCTCTTCCAGCATTGATTCTAACCTTTCTATAGGGCCAAGGACTTTAATACCCCCGCCAACATCTACGACTTCCCCTTCTCTTTTCTCATCATCCAAAAAGCCTTTAACCACAAAGCCCCAATCTTTATATTGAGTAAGCTTCTGGGCAACAGACTTTCCCATGTCTCCTGCTCCTACAATTATCACACTCTGCAGATTCAATCCTTTAGCAAAACGCCTTTTCATGAAGAAATATATTTGATTCCTGAGGAAAGAAATCATAAAGATCACAACCACAAAATAAATGGCAAGAAACACATGGGACATCTTAAATTGCACGCTGAACAAAGGAGCCTTGCCCTGGCTGTAAGCATTAAGATAGCTTAAAACTGCCTGAACAATGAGGATAGTAAAAATAGCATTTAAAGTTACCAAAAAAAAGTCATCAATTTTTGTTCTTTTGAGTCTGGTCCTGTAAAACCCTTGAAGGAAGAAAATTCCAAGGTGCACAATCAGAACAAGAGGAAAAACAGCGATATAAGATTTTATGGAAGGAATGCCTTTATCTGGATCGACAGGGAAAATATATCCATAAAATCGAAAACCGTATGTATAGAAATATGAAGCCAAGATGCCAAATACATCGCTTAAAATAAAGAGACCAATCAGGCGGGTTCGTTTTCTTTTAATCATTTTTAGCTTTTGTAATCATACCATTTTTCCCGGAAATACACAGAAATTTTTTCTTTAAAAATATCCCGAGAGAACTGCAAAGCATTATCTCTTATAGAAATTTTATTAAACGTGATGCCCTTAAATTTGTCAAGCGCCCCAAGCAGGCTTTGGACATTCAGATCTTGAAACAAAATGCCGGTTTTCTCAGGGATGACTGTCTCAGTGGCTCCTCCTCGCCCATAAGCAATCACAGGGACTCCACAGGCTTGGGATTCCAGGGAATTTATCCCGAAATCTTCCTCACCTGGTATGATAAGAGCTTTCGCTCTTTGATAGATGTGCAGGAGGTCCTCTGCTTCTAAAAAACCAAGAAATTGAATATTTGTTTTCGCTTTCCTCTTAAGCTTTTTATAATCCGGCCCCTGTCCTACAATCTTCAGCGGTAATCCTGTGCGGTTAAAAACCTCAATAGCCAGATCTATGTTCTTATAGGGAACCAAGGCAGAAACGATCAAGTAATACTCATCTTCTTGCTCTGCAGGCTCAAAAAATTGCGTATCAACAGGAGGATAAATCACATCTGCATCTCGTCTGTAATATCTATTGATTCTTTGAGCAACACTTTTTGAGTTGGCGATAAAATTGTCAACCCTGTGAGAAGATGACTCGTCCCATAATCTCAAATGATGGATGATCGGCGGGATGAAAATGCGACGTAAAAAACCTAATTTATCAGGGGAAAAATACGCATAATACTGATTCCAGGCATAACGCATAGGAGAATGAACATAGCAAACATGAAGGGCATCAGGCCGTGGAATAACGCCTTTCGCCACACAGTGAGAGCTCGATATTATAAAATCATATTCCTGAAGGTCAAAAAGTTCAGCAGCCAGAGGAAACAAAGGAAGATAATGCCGAAATTTTTTCTTCAGGAATGGCAAACGCTGTATAAAGCTCGTTCTTATTTCCCTTTTTTCAATCTCTTCAACCTGGCTTCCAGGAAAATGGAAGAGAGCATAGATCGGAGCTTCAGGAAAGATTTCAGCAAATACTTCAAGAACCTTTTCTCCCCCACGCCGCACAGGGAACCAGTCATGTATCAGGGCAACTCTTGCATTTTCCATTGGGGTTGATTATAAAAGGGGCACAATTTTTTGTCAATCTCAGCAAATCAGTCTATCCCCATTAACGTAAGCCGTGAGTCGTAAGCCGTGAGCCGAAAAACCATTCACTATTCACCATTTTCTTATTCTCTGTCAGTACGTCAGTATAGCCGTTCTCTCTTGCCTTAAACATTAAGTAAGTTCTCAATAATTGGGGGTAGATTATATTTGTGACTAATCACTGGATTCCTGCTTTCGCAGGAATGACAGACACTTACACTCAATCGTCATTCCCGCGGAGGCGGGAATCCATAGCTACTATCCACACTTATTGAGAAGTTACAACCTTCAACCTTAAA
>DAOVDU010000022.1 GCA_030669305.1 Candidatus Aminicenantota bacterium | reverse complement strand
TCAGGGGTAACTCTTTTGATACACCTAGGGGCTTTGATTTCGCCGATAGCTCTGACAGGAGCTTCGATTTCACCGACTACGCCGCCGAGGACGCCTCCGACTACGCCGCCTAGGACGCCTCCGACGACTCCGCCTTCTACTCCGCCTTCTACTCCGCCTTCGATACCGATATCTGTGAGTTCTTCTTCTGCGATTTCGTCTGGGATTTCGACTGGGGCGACTAGTTGGCCTGGTTTGATATTGGTTTGGGTCTGGACAGGTTTGATACGGGTTCTTGGTTTTTTGCTAGCGCGCTTTTTAGGAGGAGGTGGAGGAGGTGGAGGAGGAGGTGGTGGAGGAGCAAGGAATGCACTGTAGACCTCTACAGTAGGCAAGTTTGAGGTGCTGAGCAAAGGAATAACAAGCATGGCTATGATTATGGCTGCATGGAGGAAAAAAGCGAAAGGAAAAGCAAAGGCTTTTCTAGCAGTTGCTTTTTCGGCAATAAAAAAAGAGTCTTTGAAAATTTCAGGGATTTCTCCCTTTGTTTTTAGCTTAGCTTGTTCAGCCATTTTTACCTCATATTTAAAATATTTCAGTAAATTCAAATTAAAGTATAAACGAAAAAGAATTATTTGACAAGTGCAAAATATTCATTTTCCCATACCTTTCTTTGGATTAAAAAATTTTTTCCAGAAGAGGAGGATAGAACAGGATTGGTAGATAGAAGAATAAGTCCCAATAATAATACCGATCATGATGGTGAAAGCAAAGTCATTGATGACTTCACCGCCAAAAAAGAAAAGAGCAGCCACAGTAAGGAAAGTTGTCCCCGATGTGATGACAGTTCTGCTTAAAGTCTGGTTAATGCTTGTATCCAGAATGTTTTCAAAGTCAAGTTTCCTTAAGATTTTTATGTTGTCCCTTACTCTGTCAAAGATGACTATTGTATCGTTTAGAGAGTATCCTACAATGGTCATAATTGCCGCGATAACAGGAAGATTTATTTCTCTATTTGTTAGAGAAAATAATCCCATAGTGATTAACACATCATGAGCCAGGGTTAAGATTGCAGCAACACCGTAGGCAAATTTAAAACGGATCCCAATATATATGAGCATTCCGATAAGTGCCCAGATAGTAGCTTGTGTTGCTCTGCGTCTAAGCTCATGGCCAACCTGAGGTCCGACTGTTTCTCTGCGTTTTATAGACATGCTTCCAAGATAAGTTTTTTCTTTCAGGAGTTCGATTGCCTCTGGACTTATTTCTAATTCTGTTAATTGGTTTAGATTTTCTATTATTCCTTTTTGTTCTGCGGATTCTCTAAAGTCTATTATTTTTTCAGCTAATTCTTCAGCTTTATCGGGAAAAGAAGTTTGAAAAACATATGTCAGTTGATTCATTTCAATGTTATTGAGATTTTTCAATCCCTTTTCAGAAGCTAGCCTATCTTCATCCTTTTTCAATGTTTCTACGACCTTATTTCCCATTATCACGTGTGCTTCCAATTCTAGGTCTACATCTTCCTCAGGAAGCATTGTCCTAATGATAAATTCTCTTTGTCCTTTTTCTACTTCCTGAATTTTGCTGTTACCTAAGCCGATATTGGACAGAGATTGCCTCAAATCAGCAATGGAAAAAGGATTTCTGAACCTAATTTGAATCAATGTTCCACCAGCAAAGTCAATGCCATAATTCAGCCCTTTTTTGGTGGTTATGTTGACAATTCCCACAGCGATGATGATTCCGGATAATGCAAATGCGAAGAATTTGTACTTCATGAAATTAAAGGTAGGCTTCTTAAATATCTGCATTTTAGATACTTAACTTTTCTCTTTTTTTTCTTTTGGAGAGGGATAAATCAAATATTAAGTGGGAAACAAAGACAGCCGTAAACATGCTTGCTGTAATACCAATGATAAGTGTTACAGCAAACCCTCTGATTGGGCCGGTGCCAAACTGAAAAAGAAAAATGGCTGCAATTATCGTTGTAACATTAGCATCCAGAATTGTCTTGAATGCACGGGAAAAACCGGATACAATTGAACTCGGAACGCTTTTCCCATGGGAAAGTTCTTCTCTTATCCTCTCAAAGACAAGGACATTCGCATCAACGGCCATACCTATGGTCAAGATGATACCGGCTATTCCTGGAAGAGTGAGACTTGCTTTAAAGTAGGCAAGGGCACCCATCAAAATAAGGAAATTGAGAATGAGAGCAATAATAGCGTTAAATCCAGAGAGTCTGTAATAGGATGCCATGAAGACCAATATTAGGATGACGGCGATGACGATGGATGAGAGCCCTTTTCGTATGGAATCTGCCCCGAGGGAAGGGCCTATTGTTCTTTCTTCCAAGTATTTAATCGTAGCAGGGAGAGCTCCTGCTCTAAGAACCAGCGATATATCTTCTGCATCTTCGACAGTAAAATGGCCGTGGATGATTCCACTATCCGATATCCTGGATTCGATATTAGCTACTTCTTGAATTCTATTGTCAAGGATTATGCTTAAAGGCTTGCCAATGTTTTCTGATGTGAATTTATAAAACCTTTTGCCTCCCTCTGGGGTGAGAGTGAAAGAAACCGCTGGATTGTTCCATTCGTCCGTTGTGCGCCGAGCGTTTCTTAGATCCTTTCCTGTTATTGGAGCCACATTGCTTACAAGGTAGTAGCCTCCTTCTGTCCTTTTGGGATCTCCTTTTAAGATCTCCATATCTTCAGGAACTTTACCGCCAAAGTCTTGAAGCAGGGTTTCTTGATCCGGGGCAGGCCCGGCTTTGACCAATTTCCATTCAAGGAAAGCTGTTGTTTTTAGGATGCTTTTTACTCTTTCCGGGTCTTCTACCCCTGGAAGCTCAACAATGATCCGCTCTCCGGTCATCCCTTGTCTTTGAATTGGTATCTCAGAGAGGCCTAGTTCATCGACTCTGTTGCGAATTGTCTCCATAGCTTGCAGAACAGATTGATTCCGAAGGTAGTGGTCTACATCTGATTTCATAGAAAAGGAGACTGATGTGCCGATGATAGTGTGATTCCATTCCTTGAAGTAATCGTCCAGCAGTTCCTTGATCTGACCTTCCTTTTCAGAGTCAAATTCCAGGAGGGTGAAGCGGCCAATTTTTTCTTCTCGCTTGACAATTGTCCTGTACTCAATGTCTTTCTTTTTCAGCCGCTCCCGAAGGCGCAAGATTTCTTGGTTGGTTTCTTGATTTATAGCGTCATCTGTTACAACCTGAAGGACGAGATGCATTCCCCCTTTTAAATCCAGGCCGAGCTGGATTTTATCTGAAGGGGGATAAGCAAGAAAGACAACTAAAGCGATAATAAAAACAACGAGGATGATTTTCCAACGTAAATTTTTCTTCATCTTAGCTCTTTGCTTTTATGAAAAAAATATTGATAAGAATTTGTTGTTTCTAATTCAGGAAATAAAATCTTATTTCTTTTCCTTTTTTGAGGACAAGACGACTCCTACCGCGGTTTTGAGGATATCAATCTTAACATTGGAAGCCACTTTTAGCTCAATTCTGTCTTTTTGGACTCCCATGACAGTTCCATAGATACCCCCTGTGGTTATGATTTTGTCTCCAGGTTTAAGTTGTTCGACCATCTCTTGATGTTTTTTCTGCTTTGTGCGTTGAGGCCTGATAATCAGGAAGTAGAAAATTGCGAAGATGAGGCCAAACATAAACAACATCTGGATCATTCCACCTCCAGGGCGGGGAGTAGGTTCTGCTTGCTGGATAAAACCGAAAAAAGCTAAAATCATTCTATTCTTCCTCTTTTTTTTTGCTTGATATACTGCATTTTAATTGTTGATACGAATTTGATTGAATAGCTTGCCTAATTTTACGGAAGATGTCAAGATAAAAATGAAGGTTGTGGATCGTATTAAGAACTGCTGAATTGATTTCCTGCCTTTCGTAGAGGTGTCGAAGAAAGGCCCGAGAGTAGTTTTGGCATGTATAACAGGAGCATTCCTCGTCCAATGGCCTGTGGTCATGTTCATATTTTTTGTTTTTTATGACAATTTTTCCTTTGCTTGTGAAGAGAGTTCCATTTCGAGCGTTTCTTGTAGGAAGAACGCAGTCGAAAAGATCGATGCCTTTTTCTATTGCATCCAGAATATCGCTGATATAACCAATACCCATAAGGTAGCGAGGCTTCTCTTTAGGAATTAAGGAATCTGACTTTTCCACGATTTCCATGAATAGAGATTTTGGTTCTCCAATGCCGAGCCCTCCTAAGGCATAACCGTCAAAATCAACTTTCAATAAATCTTCTATACTTCGCTTTCTTAAGTTCCAGTAAATACTTCCCTGAGAGATACCCCAAAGAAGTTGAGAGGAGTTCTGATGAAGAAAATGAGTTTGAGATCGCTGTGCCCAGAGAGTTGTGATCTCAACGGCTCCTTTCATTTTATCTTCAGACGAAGGGAAAGGAATAAAATAATCCAAAGCCATGATGATATCCGTGCCTAATTGAAGCTGAATATCAATTATACCTTCAGGAGTTAGAAAGATTTTGGTCCCATCGAGGTGAGAGGAGAATGTGACACCTTCTTTGCTGACTTTGACCAGAGGAGAAAGACTGTAAATCTGGAATCCGCCGCTGTCGGAAAGGATAGGCTTAGTCCAAGAGATAAAAGAATGCAAGCCTCCCAATTTCTTTATTGTTTCCAGGCCGGGGCGAAGATACAGATGGTAAGAATTGGCAAGGATGAGCTGGGCTTTTAAACTTTGAACTAGATTGTGAGGAAGGGCTTTGACAGTCCCCTGGCTTGCCACAGGTGCAAAAGCAGGGGTTTCAATAGGCCCGTGCATAGTATGAATTATGCCAGTTCGTGCAGATGATTTACTATCAGACGCTGTGATTTCAAATGTCTTTTTCATTTAACAATTGTTGTCTTGCCTCTTTGTCTTGCCGCTCGGTAGGGCTTTGTCTTGCCAGCGAAGCGTTGTCTTGCCCTTTATCTTGTCTTGCCTTATTTTATTATTATTTTGCAAACCGAAAGTAAATCACATCTCCGTCTTGAACAATATAATCCTTTCCTTCCAGTCGTACTACGGCGTTTTCTTTAGCTGTGTGGAGCGAGCCATGTTTAAGGAGTTCTTCCCAGGAGATCACTTCAGCCCGGATAAAACCCCTTTCAATATCTGTATGAATACGCCCAGCAGCGTTCAAAGCAGTCGTATTTTTCTTAATAGTCCAGGCTTTGACTTCTTCCTTGCCTATAGTAAAGAATGTGATGACATTGAGCAGGCTATATGAAGCTTTTAAGAATTTTGGCGAGCTGAGTTGCTGTAGACTATATTCTTTGAGAAATACATCTTTTTCCTCTTCTTCAAGTTCAAGAATTTCCATTTCTATTTTTCCACAGAAAGCCAGGGCAATAGACCCTTTTTTCTTTGTGGGATAAATCCTTTCGGGGTCTTCAATTAGAGGGATATCTTTTTCATCAACATTAATCATGTGTAGGAGAGGCTTCTGGCTTAAAAACGCAAAGCTTCTTATGAGCTTTTCCTCTGAAGAAGATAGGCTGAGCTCACGTATAGCTCTTCCTTCTTCAAAAAGGGAATGAAGCTTTTCGAGAAGTTCTTTTTCCTGTTCTCCTTCAGGATTCTTGGATCTTTTCAGCTCTTTTTCCAATTTCTCAAGCCTGGATTCTATGGAGACTAAATCAGCAAGTATGAGTTCCTCTTCAATAGAAAGGATATCGTCTTTAGGGCTTATTTTTTCCTTGAAATGGGGGATTTGAGCATCTAAGAATCCTCTTACTACATGAGTCAGACCGTCAGCTTTCCGGAGATTATTGAGATAGGCTTCGTTTTTGATTTCCCCATAGGAAATGCCGGCTAAATCAGTGTAATCGACTGCAGTAGGAATCTTCTTTTTTTCTTGGTATAGAGACCATAGCTTTTCTAAACGTTCATCAGGGACAGGGCATGTCCTCAGATTTGGTTCCTTTTTTTCGCTCTCAAAGGCTTTGACCTCTATCTTGGCCCCGGTCAGGAGATTGAACAGAGTTGTCTTTCCTGATTTTGGAAAGCCAAATAAAGTAAAGTTCATACTTATAATATAATAGAACAAGGCGAAACAGGCAAGACAAGCTTATTTTGCCTTGATTATTGATGTGAATAAGCTATAATGTTGATTTTAGGAGATTTGATGAAAAAGTCAAAAGCGATTTTTCTTCTTCTGCGACTTCCATTCTTAACTGTTACCTTAGGAGCTGTTTTTTTGGGAACGGCTTTTGCCTGGTGGCAGGCAAATAAGTTCGATCTTGGATTGTTCCTGTTAACTCTTTTTGGAGCATGCTTTCTTCATATTGCTTGCAATGTGGCCAATGATTACTTTGATTTTAAAAGTGGAAACGATGCTTTAAACAAGAATGCTTTAGTTCCTTTCTCTGGAGGAAGCCGTATGGTTTTGGATGGATTTGTCAAGCCTGGAGAAGCGCTGGCTGTATCCCTTATCTTCGTCTTTTTAGGCTCGGCAATTGGCCTTTATCTTAATGCTGTATCAAAAGGAAATTTCATTTTGCTCATTGGATTAGCTGCTCTCTTCTTTGTTTTTGGATACAATGGTTTTCCGTTGCGCCTAGTAAATAAAGGTTGGGGTGAAGTTGCTATTTTTTTAGCCTGGGGGCCTTTAATGGTTATAGGTGCGTATTATGTTCAATCCGAAAGTTTATCATCTGTGTGGCCTCTGATTGCAGCTTTTACTTCAGGAATCATGACGACTTTAGTTTTATTGATTAATGAGTTTGCTGACAGGGAGGCTGACTTTTCTACTGGGAGAAAAACCTGGGTTATACTTTTTGGATACAAAAGAAGCTTGTTAGTGTATTTGTTTCTTGCTTTAAGCTGTTATTTGATAGTCTTAATAGGTGTTCTATTTGGAAGTTGGCCGATATGGTCTTTGCTAGCAATGATTACATTGCCTTTTCCTTTTTTGGCATTTAGAGCGGCTAAACAAAATTTGGAAAACTGGCCCGGCTTCCTTGTGGCCGTTAAGACAACCATATTGATGAATTTTGTCTTTTTAGTTATATTAAGTGTTTCATTCCTGATTTGAAATGAAAAAACAAAAGAAGAAGCGAGAAAAAAGTGTCTTTCGTGAGTATTTTGAGCTCATTGTGGAAACGGCTGTATTTGTCTTTTTTGTAATGACTTTTGTGGTCCAGGCATTTCAGATTCCCACAGGTTCCATGGAGCCATCCCTCCTTGTAGGAGATTTCCTTCTTGTCAATAAGCTAGCCTATGTAAAACCGTTTTTTTCGTGGGAGGCAAAAATACTACCCAGGAAAGAAATTGAGAGAAAAGATGTTATTGTTTTTAAATACCCCAAAGAACTCAACAAAGATTTTGTCAAAAGAGTCATTGCTTTAGAGGGAGAAAAAATTGAAATTAAAAATAAGCAGGTGTATGTGAACGATGAACCAATTTCTGAACCCTATAAAGTGCACAATGAGAGTCGGATTTACACTAGAAGTGGTTACTACAGTTATGAGGATGTTATTAGGGATAATTATGGCCCTGTTATCGTCCCCGTAGGGCATTGTTTTGTCATGGGAGATAATCGAGATAACAGTGCAGATAGCCGTTACTGGAATTTCTTGCCTCTCAGTTACATAAAAGGTAGACCCTGGGTTATTTATTTTTCATATAGAGCAGAGAGGGATGCCTATAAGAAAACAGGTGTCAGAGACAGATTGAAAAAGTTTGTCAGTTTCATTCCCAGGGCAAGATGGAAACGCTTTCTTAAGGTCATAAGATGATCTTTCTGTTTACCTAATCTATTTATCCGTTTTAAATCAGGGGCAAGAAAAATGCCAATGCTATACTACCATACTGGTGAATGGTTAATGGTGAATAGGGAATGGGAAATGGTTTAAGGTTTAAAGTTTAAGGTTCAAGGTTTAATTTTAATATTTCTTTTCCTTCAACATTCAACCTTAAACCTTCAGCCAGTTCTTAGTTTTGAGTTATTCAGACCGAACAGACGTTATTCTGGTTGTTTGATGGCGATTTCCTCGTATGAAGAGATGTATAGAACAGGATTCTCTACTTTGAACCTTTCCATGAATATGGAACTATTCACTATCCCATCCATATCTTTACCCACAGGTAATCCCAAATAATTAAGAAGGGTGGGTGCAATATCAATGAGTTTCATTCCTTCAATATTTTTTCCTCTAACTATCTCTTTTCCGTAGAAGAAGACCACACCTTCAGGTGCAAGCTCGTGATAAGCGGAGACATCAGCATTCCCAAATATCAAATCTACGAATCTTTTCCATAGAGGGACGGCTTCAATACCATGGGGCGAATAGACAATCAAAAGCTCATCTTCTTTCAACGAGGCTAGGTGCTTGCCTATGATTCCGTCATAGAACTGATAGTATCTCTCGATGACAGAACTGTACTTATTTATTTCTTCTTGTTCGATATCGCCGAATAAATCTGGAAAGCTATATTTATAGAAGTAAGTCTCTACAACATTTAAACCGTTCAACATAAAATAGACAAACTGGGGCTGTTTTTTGATTTTCTCTTGTGTAACGTGGTCTTCAAATTCATAGTCAGCGTAAAAAGCCTTCTTAAGTCTGTTGAAAATTCCAGAGGTTTCGAACTGAAGATCTTTGAAAAATTGATTAAAAAGCTTTTCTGCTCCTGGAGAAGCTTTTTCCTCGGCTATGTCATAAGGCCAATCTCTTAAAAGGAATTCTGTCTTGTTATCTTTGAATATGGTCCAAACATCCTTGGAGTAGGAAGTAAGTTGTTTGGGAGACGTTAGAAGAAGGCTTGTTCTCGTCAGCTGCTTAAAAAAGATAAACCGCGGCACAACTTCTACTTCTTGATTAAATTTCAGGAACCGATAACTCAAGAGAGAAATCTGGCGGTGTTTAGCGGGAAGCTTACCGGTATTGAATGAATTATTCAGAAGAAGGGGTTCATTTGGAGAGAAGTTTTTCAGTTTTCCCCAGGTTCCTTCTTCCATTAGCCAGGAAAAATTTGGAAGCTTTTCTTCATTGATAAGCGGGATTATAAAATCGAAACTCAAACCCTCAAGACCGATTATTGTGATTTTTCGGTCGATTTTTTTAGCTTCGAGGTTAGCCACTTTTTTTGATTTCTGGGGAATTGGATAATTAACCCTCTGGTATAAGGCAAATGTAATAGCAATCCCGAGAAGAAATAGATAGAACCAGAAAAAAAGAACTTTTTTTTTGTAACTGTGGTAGCCGAAATAAGAAAGAAGACCCAGGACAGCAAGGAAAAGAAAGGTCATTAATTGAGTTTTTAGAAGGGCTCTGGTTTCAAGATTGAAAAAGGAGAGGAAATAATCGTAGTTTGCTTTGAATATTAAAAGAAATAGAAAAAGAATCAGGGAGAAGCTCATCGAGAGAAAAGAGGGTGAAATTATTGCTATTTTAAATTTTTTCCCTAAAAAAAATTGAATAACGAAGAATAAAAACACACAAATAATGGTTATGACTACTCCATATGTGATAGTAAGGAAAAGAGTGAGCTCTCCAAAAAAAGAAATATTAAAGATATGATTAACATTCAAATCCAAGACGAGAAGAGCAAGAAGACTGCTGAAAAATATGCCGCTGATTAGCGAATTTATTAAGACCTTCAGGAATTTCATATAGAAAAAAATATCATTATTTTACCAAACGGTCAATATAATACTGGTCTATTTGGTCTGTTCCGTCTATTCCGTCAGAATAACTCAAAACTAAGAAATGGTTGAAGGTTTAAGGTTGAATATTGAAGGAAAAGAAAAATTAAAATTAAACCTTGAACCTTAAACTTTAAACCTTAAACCATTTCCCATTCACCAGTACGGCAGTATGACAGTATGACAGTATATCAGTATATCAGTATAATACAGTACAGATGTTGTGGTTGACGTGCAGGAGGTAATAAAATAAGATTAAACAGATGGCATCCCGTGTGATAGCTTTAATGACGGATTTTGGAGAAGAAGATTTCTTTGTAGCTTCTCTAAAGGGTATAATTCTTAAAATCAACCCTTTAGCCCGAATAGTTGATATCACTCATCGAGTGCCATCCTTTGATGTTTTTGCAAGTAGTTTTGTTTTATTTTCTACTTTCCAGTATTTTCCTTTACAGACAATCTTTTTAGTTATTGTTGATCCAGGAGTAGGCTCTTCCCGGAAAATCCTTTTGGCTGAGACAAAGAATTATTTTTTTATCGCTCCTGATAATGGAGTGCTGAGCCTGGTGATAGAAAAGGACGAAATTAAACAGATTAGAAAAGTTACAAATGAGAAATTTTTCCTTCCAAATCCAAGCAGCACTTTTGAGGGGAGGGACAAGATGGCCCCTGTAGCAGCTTGGCTTTCTAAGGATGTTCCTTGTGAGGAATTTGGTCATGAAGTTTCTCATTACAAAAAGGTCAGCGAAAAGAGACCCCAGGTAAGAGGAAATGAGATTTTAGGTCGTATTCTTTATGTCGATAAATTTGGAAACCTCATCACAAATGTCCCTTTTCAAATGGTTGATTTCTTGAGAGAAAAGAGGAACGTGGAGATGATAAGCCTTTTCGTAAGGAACACAGAGATTCTGTCATTTAAGAAAAACTATTCTTCAGCGAAAAAGGGAGAGCTTCTTTTCCTTGGAGGAAGTTTAGGTCTTATAGAGATTGCTGTGCGGGAAGGCTCAGCAGAAGAGAAAATGAGAGCAAAGGCAGGAGATGAAGTAAGAATAATCGTAAGAAGTAAGACGTAAGATGAGAAAAATTAAAAATTTGTTGAAGGTTTAAGGTTGAAAGTTTAAGGTAAAAAATGGCACCTTGAACCTTAAACATTAAACCTTAAACAAAAAATCTGACTAAACTGAAGTAATGGGAGTTAAAATAGACGGAAGGCTTAATAGTATGGATTACATAGAGGGAACAATCGAACGGGTGGTTTTTTATAGCCCTGATACGGGTTATACTGTATGCAGGTTTTCTATCACAGAAGGACAATCCCTGACCATAGTCGGCTCCTTTCCTCCTCTTTCCCCAGGAGAAATACTGAGGATCAAAGGAAAGTGGGAATTAAATCCCAGGTTTGGAAAGCAATTCAAGGTAGAAAACTTTATTCCTATTCTGCCTTCGTCAGTCAAAGGAATAGAAAAATTTCTATCTTCCGGATTAGTTAAAGGTATTGGACCTGCATTGGCACGAAGAATTATTAAGAGATTCGGTGACCAGACCATGGATATTCTTTCTAAGAGTCCTGGAAAAATGAAAGAAGTAGAAGGAGTGGGCCCCGTCAAATTGAAAGAAATAAAGAAATCTTGGGCCGAACATGAAGATATAAGAGAGCTTATCATATTTCTTCAGGAACATAATATTTCTACAAATCTGGCGACTAAGATTTATCAACAGTATGGAGAAAAATCTTTCTATATATTGAAAACAAATCCTTACCAGGCTTGCCATGATATCTGGGGAATTGGCTTTAAGACTGCTGACCAGATTGCATTAAAGTTGGGAATGAGCCCTAGTTCTCCTGAAAGGATCAAAGCTTATATACGCTACCTCTTAGAGAAAGACAATGAGAAAGGTCATGTTTTTTCTCTCCAAGGAGATTTAGAAGAAAACTGTAAGAAAGACCTGGAAATTGTAGAGGAAAAAGAGATTAGGCTAGCATTAGAGACTCTCAAGAAGCAGAAGTTAATTATTGCTGAAGATATTGAATCTAATACAGCGATTTACCTTCCTTTTTTTTATGACGCTCAGGAGGAAGTTGTCCGCTCCATTCATAAACTATCTTCTTTTCCGTTTCTTACCCCTTCGTTTGATGTGGATAAAGCCATCTTGGACGTCGAAGAGGATTTAAATCTTCGATTTTCTCCCGCACAAAAGCAAGCGATTAAAGAAAGTTTTTTTAAAAAAATGCTGGTGATCACCGGTGGCCCAGGAACAGGTAAGACGACTATTATTAAAGCTATAGTGGATATTTTTCATAAATGGGAAAGAAAAGTTCTCCTGGCAGCTCCGACTGGAAGAGCGGCGAAAAGGCTGTCTGAGGCAACAAAAAAAGAAGCAAAAACAATTCATCGAACACTGGAGTATACTCCTAAGCTTGGAACTTTCAGGCGGGGTGAGAATCATCCTCTTGTCGGTGATGCCTTAATCATCGATGAGTTTTCCATGGTGGATTTACCTCTTATGTACAATTTGTTAAAAGCTGTTCCACAATGGATGCGTCTTATATTTGTTGGTGATAAGGACCAGCTTCCTTCTGTAGGGCCGGGAAATCTCCTTCGAGATATTATTGAATCGCAAAGAGTAGAAATTGTGAGACTGGATGAAATCTTTCGCCAAGAAAAAGACAGCCTTATTGTGCATAATGCCCACCGCGTCAACCAGGGAAAATCCTTGGTTTATCCTAAAAAAGAGGACAAGAGTTCTGATTTTTATTTTATCCATCATGAAGATGAACAAACAGTATTTAAGACAATTATAAATTTATGCTCTTTTAACATCCCCAAGAAACTCAATATACCCCCTCTTTCTCCAAAGATTCAAGTGATAAGCCCTATGTATAGAGGAACTGTTGGAGTAGACAATCTGAACTCAGAGTTACAAAAAAAACTCAATCCTTATCGTGAGGGCCTTAAACTTGGAAACCGGGAGATTAGACTCTGCGATAAAGTAATGCAGATCAGAAACAATTATGAGAAAGAAATCTTTAATGGAGATATCGGAACAGTGGTAGATATTGATAAGCGTGCTTTTAGATTAATCGTTGATTTTGATGGAAGAGTAGTTGTTTATAAGCGTGAAGAATTGAATGAGATTGTCCTTGCTTATGCCATCTCAGTCCATAAATCTCAAGGAAGTGAATATCAGGCAGTTGTTATGCCTCTCTTGACGCAGCATTTTATTATGCTTCAGAGGAATCTGTTCTATACTGCATTGACCCGGGCAAGAAAATTGAGTGTGATTGTTGGTTCATACAAGGCTCTCTATATTGCCATTAAAAATGACAAGCCGATAAAACGGAATTGCCTCATTAGAGAAAAATTGATTAGAATAAATGTAACTTCTCAATAAGTGTGGGTAGTAGCTATGGATTCCCGCCTCCGCGGGAATGACGATTGAGTGTAAATGTCTGTCATTCCTGCGAAAGCAGGAATCCAGTGATTAGTCACAAATATAATCTACCCCCAATTATTGAGAACTTACGAATAAATCAAACCATTAAAGAGTGAGGAGTAAGATGTGAGGAGTAAGGAGTTAGGAGTTATAAGCAAGTAGACAGGGTGGTTTAGTAAATGGAAAAAATCTTATAATACTCCTCATTCCTTACTACTCACTCCTTACTTACAACAGGAGGTGTTGATGAAAAAAAAATCTCATTTCAAATTATTATTATGTACGGTTTTGGTTGTTTTTGTTGTGGTGCTTGTTGCTGAGACTCTAATTGTGAAAGTCCAGGCCACAAACTTGAGAAAAGAACCAAAATTTTATTCCCCCACACTGGCTGTACTCAAAGCGGGAGAAAATGTAGAGAAAATAAGTTCTCAGGCGGGTTGGTATAAGGTCAGAACTTCAAAAGGGCTTGAAGGATGGGTACATTCCTCTGCCGTTAAAACTAAAAAATTCACTCTATTGGCCATGGATAAATCTCTAAAAACTCAAGCAACTGCCGACGAGGTCGCTCTTGCTGGAAAAGGCTTCAATAAACAGGTTGAAGAGAAATACAAGGCAAAACATAGTGAAATCAATTTCGCCTGGGTCGACAGAATGCTTAAGATAAAAGTGACTCCAAAACAGCTTGAAAAGTTCCTTAGAGATGGAAAGCTTGGAGAATTTGGAGGGGAACAATGAGAGCTTCAAAATTAAAAATCCGTGTATCTTCCTTGATTATTATAACGGCAGTCCTTATCAGTTGTGCTTCTATCCAGGAAGGAGTTGAAGCCATTTCTAAAATAAGATTAAGCAGCAGCGATAAAGAAGCTATCGTCAAGACTACAAAAGCATTAAGAAGCAGTTTTGCAGATATCACTGAAGAGGAGGAATATTATATCGGCCGTGCAGTTTCAGCTCTCATCATCTCAAAATACCCTGTTTTTCAAAATGGAGCCCTCACCAGGTACATCAATATAGTTGGGAATACTGTAGCCATCTACAGCAATCGCCCCGAAACATACGCTGGTTACCATTTTTTAATACTTGATACAGAGGATGTCAATGCGATGGCTGCACCAGGAGGGTTTATTTTTATCACTAGAGGGCTTTTAAAAAGGTGCAATGATGAGGATATGTTGGCAGCCATTCTGGCTCACGAAGTAGGGCATGTTTCTGCCAAACATGGTCTTAGATCTATAAAAAAATCCAGATTAATCGATGCGTTCAAAATAATCGGTCTGGAAACCGCTAAAAAGTTCGGACCAGAGAAATTGGCTCAGTTGACAGCAATCTTCGAGAATATTCTTGGTGACATTACGGAGAAGCTCATAGAAAGAGGATATGACCGAAAGTATGAGTATGAAGCGGATAAACTTTCTGTGGAGTTTGGGACAAGAACAGGGTATGACCCCAACGGTCTGTTGGATTTTCTCGAAACAATGAAAGATGATTCATCAGGGATCTCGAAAAAAGGGTGGTTTAAAACCCATCCCTCAGCAAAAGATAGAATTGATAAAGTGAAAAAAGAAATCAATTCCTTAAAAGCTGTTCCCCAGAGAGAAGCTGTAAGGACGAATAGGTTCAAACGAGCTATGAAGAATTTGAAATAGCGTAAAACTTAAAACATTAATTTATTTATAGCTTGAGTTTATTATGAAGAATCGTATTATTCGTGGTTTAATCGTAGGAGTTGCTGTATTTATCATAACCTTGATTTTATACTATTTGAATTTATTCTGTGTGCTGGAGTGGAAATCCTGGGATTTGAGATTACACTTGTTTTCGCATCCCTCGCAGGCCAGCGATGACATTGTACTTTTTTTGATAGATCAGGAGAGCCTGGATGTTTACGAGAAAGAACAAGGGGTTTCCTGGCCCTGGCCGCGAGAGATGTATTCGTATATAATCCAATACTGTATGAAGGGAAAAGCCAAAGCGCTTTTAATTGACTTTATATTTTCTGAGAGTTCAGTCTATGGTGTAGAAGATGACCTGTTGTTAGCAGAAGCAATGGCGCAATCAGAAAATATTTTCCTTCCGATTTTCATGAGTCATGAGGAAAAAGAATCTGAAGAGGCTGCATTCCATCTTTTAAAAAGATTCTCACTTTCAGAAAAGATTCTTTCGCCAGAAGCTGAATTTCATATGAAATCCGTATCCCTTCCGATTGAACATTTTCTCAGCTCTGTGTATGGTGTGGGAAACGTAAACTTTGCTTCAGACAAGGATGGAATCTATCGCCGCATTCCTCTTCTTTTTACATTGGATAACCTCATTTTGCCTTCTCTTCCTTTAGCCATTGTCAATTTTATTAAAGAGGAACAAAAGTTTCCTTGTGTTCCTCTTGATGACTCTGGCCAGATGATTATCAACTATCACGGTCCAACTGGCACATACCCCAGCTATTCCATAGCAGCCATCATCAATTCCTTTGCCCGTATGGAGCAAGGGAAAATTCCCCAGATTCCGCCAGATGAATTTGCTGGAAAAATTGTTCTTGTAGGAGGCAGCGCACCAGGCATTTATGATTTGCGTCCGACTCCTCTTAGTGCTGTATGTCCAGGTGTAGAAATTCAGGCTATTGTGATTGATAATCTTCTTAATGAAGACTTCATCCGAGTTCCTTCAAAATTTTTGTTTTTCCTTTTTTTGGGAATTTTTTCGCTTTTAACGGGACTTGGGATGTCTTTGTTTAAGAAAATATGGACAATTATTCTCTTTATCTTCTTCTGCATTGCTCTTCCCGCTTGTGCTGCTTGTCTGGCCTTTCTTTCAGGTTATTGGCTGGAGTTTGTTGCTCCAGAGTTTGCAGTGCTTTTGAGTATTGTTACTGCTACTCTTTTGAATTATAGTTTTGAAGGCCGGCAGCGGCGATTCATAAAGAGAGTCTTCCGCCATTATCTCAATCCTAATGTTATTGAAAGGCTTATAGAGAATCCTTCTATGCTCCAGTTAGGGGGCGAAAAAAGGGATATTTCTTCTTTTTTTTCTGATGTTGCAGGCTTTACTTCTATATCTGAAAGTCTATCTCCAGAGGAGTTAGTCAGTCTTTTAAATGCCTATCTATCTGAGATGACAGATATCATTCTCTCCTCTGGAGGAACCCTGGATAAATATGAAGGAGACGCCATAATTGCATTTTGGAATGCTCCTCTTGACCAGCCTGATCATGCGTTGAGAGCGTGTCGTGCAGCTCTTAGATGTCAGAGGCGGCTAGAAGAGTTGAGGCCCGGTTTTCATGAGCAATTCGGCCATGAATTGTACATACGCATCGGAATCAATTCAGGTCCTGCGGTTGTAGGAAACATGGGTTCGCACAATCGCTTTGATTATACAGCAATGGGTGATACAATTAATCTAGCTTCAAGGCTAGAGGGGGTATGCAAACTATACAAAGTTCCTATTCTGATAGGAGAAGCTACATATGAGAAAGTCAAAAACACTATAGTCTCACGAGAGGTAGATTTCATCAGGGTTGTAGGGAAAAAGAAACCAGTGCGCGTCTTTGAAGCCATAGGAGAAAAAAATGAAGTTACGTCCTCTAGATTGGAAAAAATCGAAATCTTCAAGCAGGCACTCAATTCTTACAGAAGCCGACAATGGGAAAAAGCTCAAAGCTTGTTTCAAAAGCTAGGAGATGATAAATTAGCTGAGATTTATATTGAACGTTTGCAAGATCTAAGAGAATCTCCGCCACCAAAAGAGTGGTCTGGAGTTTATGATTTGAGAGAAAAATAAGAAGAGGGATTATGGATTAGGGGTTATGGATTAGGGAGTAGGGATTAAAGGTTAAAGTTGATTTGAGGTGGAAAAGATGAAGCTTAAATTTTGGGGCGTAAGGGGTACAATCCCTGTCTCAGGAAAAGACAGAAATAAATACGGTGGCCATACTCCCTGTGCGTCCATAAGGACACGAGGAGGAGAAATTATTATCATAGATGCAGGGACAGGCATAAAAAATCTTGGTGATAAACTGATTATGACAGGAGGAGATGAACCATTGAATCTTCACATCCTTCTGACGCACTTTCATCTGGATCACATCATGGGCCTCCCATATTTCGCTCCTCTTTATTTTCCGAAGACAACTCTGGTCTTTTATGCACCTTGCAGTCCTTATGATACGGAAAAGTATCTTAGCGGTTTGATGACTGACAGGTATTTTCCTGTTGAATTCAAAGAGATTCCATCGCGGATATTATATAAGAAAATTCCAGAAGGAATTTTTAATATCCAAGAAACCCAGGTTTCTTCTTGCCCTCTCCGGCATCCTCAAGGAAGCGTTGCCTATAAAATTAAGGAAAATGAGAAAATCATCATTTTCGCAACGGATACAGAACATCCTGAAATAGGAGTTGATAAGAGGCTTTCCTCTTTTGCTCGTGATGCTGATATTTTAGTCTATGATGCAACATTCACTCCGGAAGAGTACGAATCAGGAAAATCTGGGTGGGGACATAGTACGTGGCTGGAGGGAACAAAACTGGCAAGAGAAGCAGGAGTAAAGAAACTGTATCTTTCTCATTTAAACCCCGACCATTCTGATAAAAAAATTGATGGAATTCTATCCCTGGCCCGCGAGAATTTCTCGAATACAGACATTGCCAGGGAAGAGTTTTAGGCGATTGAAGGAGGATCAATGAATAATCTTAGCTCTCCCCAGGTCGCTGTTTATCTGGAGATATTTTTGCTTTTCCTGGCTTTTGTTACTGCACTTATCCTCTATTTTCTTGTTCGAATCGTTGTGTTGAAGTCTCTAATATCTAGAGGAAAATATGCTGGGACTTTTCTTTTCAGGCTGAACCTTCCAATAGTTTTCCTTTCAGTAACTCTGGTTTTGAAAATAAAATCAATCAGGGATGCGCTCTTTCCAAGCCAAAAGTTTAATCTATATCTTGATGCAGCACTCATCTTTTTCTTTGTTTTCTTTTTAGTCAGGCTTATCGATGCTTTCCTCCAAAGCTGGTACACAAAGCGCAGCCTTTCATTTCCTCTTCCAAGAGTACTTCATGGTCTAATACTTGCTGTTATTTATTCATTTATTTTATTCATTATCCTGAATGGAATCCTTGGGATTAGCATCACGCCATTTCTAGCCACTTCAGCTCTCCTGACGATGATATTAGGATTGGCCTTTCAGGGAGTACTCAGCAATATATTATCCGGAATGTCCCTTCATTTTACTAAATCTTTCAATAAGGGCGATTGGATACAAGTTGGATCAAATGAGGGAGTTGTTATCGACACAAATTGGCGTGAAACTAGAATTAAGGATCGCTATTCGAACATAATCGTCATTCCTAATAATACCATTGCTTCAGAAAAAATAACGAATTTTTCTTATCCGGATAAAAAAACCGCTTTGACTATCCCTGTAAAGGCAAGTTATGGTGCACCTCCATCTGCCGTGTTGGAAGCTTTATACGAAGCCGCAGCGAATGTGCCTGAAGTTTTAAGTTCACCCAAACCCGAAGCTTATGTTCTCAGCTATGATGACTTTGGAATTTCTTACCTTTTAAAATTCTGGATCAAAGATTTTGATCGCAAACATCCAATAATAGGAGAAGTAGGGAAATTAATCTGGTATAAGTTTAAGAGGCGTAACATTGAGATCCCAGTTCCTTTAAGCGACAAACTGGGTACAGTTCTCAAGTCATTTAAGGAAAAGGGAGGCGTTCCAGTGTTTGATGAAGATAAGGAGAGAAACTTCGAGGATTTGGTCAAATCCTCTTTTTTCCGCTATCAGTCAGGAAAGAGGGAGGAGGAGCTTTTTGTTCCAGAAGATGAAATACGGGAATTTGCTGCATTGGTTCGCAGGCACAGGTTTGCCCATGGCGAGATAATCTTCAAACAGGGCGACAAAGGTAAAAGCTGTTATATTGTAGTCAAAGGAATGATAAGGGGAGAAATTGTTTACGAGGAAAAAGGCAAAAAATATACATCGGAGTTTAAAATGGAGCCCGGAGGAATCTTTGGGGAAATGTCCCTTTTTACAGGAATGCTGAGAACAGCAACCGGGGTTGTCGAGGTCGAATCAGAGCTTTTAGAAGTCAGAGCCGAAAATTTTGCCTTCCTGCTTGAGCGAAACCCAGGTGTTGCGGATGTGATTGCTGATATTGTGAGTAAACGCAATGAGAATAACCAGGAATTTTTAAAGAAAATAAAAGAACTTTCCGAACATGATATCGAACAAAGCATCAGCAAACGATCCATTCTTGAACGACTTAAACGATTCATAATTCGTAAATCGTAAGCCGTAAGTCGTAAGCCGAAATAATGGTTTAAGGTTTAAGGTTGAAGGTTTAAGGCGAGAAAAACCAGAGCTTCATGATAGTAAGTCGTGAACCGCCTTGATTCTTCAAACCCAAATTTTGAATAAAGAATAATTTGAAAAGTACGAACCGTTACGCTATATTTAGAAATGTTCATAGAGGTTTTTTTAAAATTTTAATCAATGGAACAGACGGAAAAGACTGAATAGACTAAAAAATGCGCCTGTAGCTCAGTATGGATAGAGCAAGGGATTCCTAATCCCTGTGTCGCAGGTTCGAGTCCTGTCAGGCGCACCAGTTTTTTTTCAGAGTGAAAAAAAATCCTGATGAAAGGCGGGAAATAATTTAGATGGACTCTCAGAAATCTTTGAACTTATCCAGGATTAGAGGAGAATAGAATGAAGAAAATAATGCGTAAACAGCTTAAAAAAGATGAATTTGTATCTACAATAAATAAAATTGTTAACTTTGCAAAGAAACGGACAAGGGAGCTTGCTGCTACAGGAGCTGTGATTCTTTTTATTATCTTAATATTTGTAGGGGTTAGATTTATTAAGGCGCATAATGTTAAAAAGGAGAGTCGTTTAATTACAAAGAAATTAGAACTTTATTATGAGCTGATGGACAGCTCAGAAAAATTAGCAGAGCTTGAAAAACTGGCAGGAAGCGGAAAATTTTCCCGTTTGGCATACACTCAACTTGCTGTCTACTTTGTTGAGGAAGGAGAGTTGGATAAAGCTAAAGCTGCCTTGGAAAAGATGCCAAAAAAAAAGAAAGACTTTTTTTATTATCAAGCCCAGGATTTATTGGCGCAAATTCACATAAAGCAAAAAAATTATGATAGGGCAATAGAAATTTACAAAAACATAGAGGAAGAAAAGCCCAAGAGCTATTCTCTTGATGTCATCTTTTTTCACAGTGCACAAGCCCATGAGGGAAAAGGAGAACTAGAGAGAGCCTTAGAAATTTATAAAAGAATCCAAGATGAATTTCCTAATACATATTACGGATTTGATGCCTCTCAAAAGGTGATAAAGCTAGAGAAAAAAATTTAAGCATTTTATTGTAAATTCAAGAAAAAAATATATAATAAAAAATCATAATTTTTTAGAGGAGGCAATAAATGGCATACATGATTACTGAAGAATGTATCAATTGTGGTGCATGCGAGCCTGAATGTCCTAATGAAGCTATTTTTGCTGGAGAGGAGATTTACGAAATTAATACAGATAAGTGTACAGAGTGTGTCGGCCATTTTGATGAATCTCAATGTGCAGCAGTCTGCCCAGTTGATGCCTGTATTCCTGATCCTGCCTATAAAGAAACAAGGGAGGAATTGGAAGCAAAGGCCAAAAGACTTGAGTAAAAAGGCGATTTATTAGGGTTTAATTTTGCCTTAATGGGAGTGATTCCAGTCACTCCCATTTTTTTATACGGATAGATGGAAGAGAAGATAAGTAACGTTGCTTATTACCAAGAGGGGAGGCCTCAGCCATTTTTCGCAAAACAAAAGATTTGGCTAAATGCCATTCTTTTTGTTGCCACGGTCTTTTCAACATTTTTTGTTGGTTTGATGTGGGCTATCAGTTTTAAATATGCCGACATCGTTTTCCAAGAATCTCAATCTTCCTTTGCCCTCGATATTTTTATGGATCCTGAAATTATTGGCTTAGGTATGATCTATGTTATTGTTCTTATTGGGATTTTAATGGGCCATGAATTGGGCCATTTTTTTACTTGCCGTTATTATAAGATAAATGCGACTTTACCTTATTTTATTCCAGCCCCGACTTTAATAGGCACCTTGGGAGCTTTTATCAAAATTAAGTCTCCTATAACCAAAAAACAGCAGCTCTTTGATATTGGCGTAGCTGGCCCTTTGGTAGGATTTGTCCTTTCAGTTCCGGCACTCATTTACGGCCTCTCTATTTCTAAAATTATTCCATCTCTCCCTCCTGAAGAAAGTATAATTTTCGGAGAGCCTCTTCTCTTAAAGATTGTTGGCGGCGTGATTTTTAAAGGGGTTCCTGAAGGATTCGATGTGTTTCCTCATCCCGTTGCTTTTGCTGGATGGGTCGGAATCCTTGTTACCGCTCTTAATCTTTTTCCTATAGGACAGCTCGATGGTGGACATGTTTTCTATGCCTTTTTGGGAGCGAAATCGAGAAAATTTGCCCCTATTTTCCTTGCTGTCTTTGTTTTCATGGGAATTTTCTTCTGGGTAGGATGGTTTGTGTGGGCTTTACTAATCTCATTTGTGGGACTTAAGCACCCTCGCATTTCTGATGAAGAGATACCTTTGTCGCCTCGTAGGAAATTTATTGTATTTGTCATTTTTTTAATTTTCATTTTCTCTTTCATTCCAGACCCGGTCAAAGGTTATAATTTGTTTGATTTATTGAAACAGTTCACTTTCTGAAAAGCTAAAAAGGCAAAAGGAAAAGAAAAAAAGATTTTCACAAAATCTGTGGAAAAGTTGTGGAAAAACGCCAATATTTAAAGCTGAATTTTATAAATTTCTGGAGGATATGACAATTTGCACAAGAATCGGGCATATTTTGTAAGATGTTGAAAATAAACAAAATACGGAAAGCGTTGAAAATAAAGCAATTACATTTAACTAGCAAAAAATAATTGAAAAAACCATTTACTATTCACTATTTTCCATTTAATGTTTACTATTAAATGAGGATGTAAATGGAGAATAAATTCAAAGATGTAGAACAGGAATTTAATCAGTTAAAGCAGAAATATAGACAAAAAAAGATTTCTGGCCGAGAATTTAAAGACAAATTAAAGAAACTTCGCCTGGATGATAAAAAAGGAAGATGCTGGACGATCGGGGCTCAAACAGGTAAATGGTATTATTTTGATGGAAAGAAGTGGGCTCAGTCTAAGCCACCTTCAATACAGGAAAAAAAGGCGATTTGTATTTATTGCGGGTTTGAAAACGACCTTGAAAACGAGACCTGTGCATATTGTGGGGGAAGCCTTGGCGGAGATGTAAGTTTTTGTCCGAAATGCGGCCATAAGCTGGATGATCCTTCTCAACCTTGCCCATACTGCAGGGTAGAGAGAAAAACATGGGAGAAAGAAGAAGAGGAGGAGGAAGAGGAAGAAGAAGAAGAGTTTAAAGATGAGAGAGATTTTAACTTTATCTTTCGTTTTCTAAGCCCTGTCTCTTTTCTTTTCTTTGCAGGAGGTTTAGGGCTTATTTTTGGCATTATTATTGGGGCTTTTACAGGAGCAACTGACTATTTTTCAGGGATAGTCAAGATTATACCTGATTTTCTTCAGAAGCTTCATGGGAATCTTATCGGAGGAATATTCTATGGCCTTCTTGGAGGAGTTTTTGGCTTTATATTTTTAGGATTATTGGGCTTTTTTTGTGCCCTCTTAATGAATATAATTCTTTCTTTTATCGGAGGAATAAAAGTAAGAGTAGATAAAAAAGAATAGACAAAGAAAACTGTTAATCAGTTAATCTGTTAGTCTGTTAATCAGTTAATCAGTTAGTCTGTTAATCAGTTTTGAGTTTATCTTACTCCTTACTCCTAACTTTGTTAGCTTTGAGCTTTGAGTTGATTTAATGCATACGCAATCTGTCCTAGCGAAATAGATTCATCATTTGGGGAATAATTAATTGGTCTGAGCACTTTAAATCTCTTCCTTTCCAGAAGTTTGCTAGATTCATACAGGACTTTTTTGTTTAAAAAGACTCCTCCGGTTAAAACAACAGTATCGATGTTGTGTTTCTTTCTAGCTATCTCTGATACAGAAACAACCACATGGGCTAGCGTGTTATGAAATTTGGCTGAGATGTGAGAAATAGGAGTATTTTGGGACAGATCTTTTAAGATGGACTCAATGGTTTGGCTAAATGATATTTGAAGTGGTAATAGATTACCTTTTTGTCTTGCCAGCGAAGCGTTGTCTTGCCTTTTAATTCGGAATTTATAGCTCTCTTCTATTCCATCAGCTGCTTCAGATTCTAATCTCATTGGAGCTTCAGCCTCAAATTCAACCTCTAAGGGGGATAAGCCTACAAGAAATGAGACGGCGTCAAACAGTCTGCCACAGCTTGAGCAAAGAGGACTGTTGATGCCATGATCGATCATCTCCATAACACCTTTGATCTTATTCTTACTGACTTTCTCGAAGGCTTTTACTTTTGGAATCTTTGACCTAAAGTTACACATCAGATATGAGAGAGCCATTCGCCATGGCTGTTTTGAGGCGAGGTCTCCTCCGGGCAGAGGGACATACTGAAAATGAGCAAATCTTTGGTAAGAAGTATAATCTGCCAGAAGAAACTCAGCACCCCAAGCCGATCCATCATCACCATACCCAAAGCCATCTAATGAGACTCCGAGGACTTTTTTATCCAGAGGGAACTTGTGTTCAAGAAGAGGAGCTAGAGTATGGGCGAAGTGATGCTGAACCTGGAAATGAGGAAGACCTAGTTTCTGTGCATATTTTGTTGTATGGAAGTCTGGATGAAGGTCAGAAACCACAGCCTGTGGTTTGATTTCAAAAAGCTTGGTGAGATGAAGGATCGCTTCTTTAAAATATTTGTAATTCTGGTATTCATCCAGGTCTCCTAGAAACTGGCTGGTTATCACATAGCCGTTTTTATATACAGAAATTGTATCCTTAAGTTCCCCTCCAAGAGCCAGAATATGATATGAGGATTCTAGCTCTTTGTGGACTTTTTGGGGGTAGGGAACATAGCCTCGGGCGCGTCTTATAAATAGAGGTTTGCGGTCGACAACTCTCATCACTGAATCGTCTGCTCTCATCTGGATGGGACGGTTATGAGTGAGGATGTAATCACAGAGCTCCTGGATTCCTTCTTTTTCATCCTTTATGATAGGAGAGTCTTTCTTGTTAGAGCTTGTAGCTACAATTAGATCAATGTCTTCAAGTAAGAGATAATGGAGAGGTGTGTAGGAAATCATAAATCCCAGTTCATCGAGATGAGGAGCGATTCCTTTAATATCTCTTTTTTTTCGCAGGAGGATGATAGGACGACGAGGCGAAAGGAGCTGCTTTTTTTCTTCTGTGCTAATGTGGGCGTATTTGGCAACGATATTAAGATCCCTGGCCAAAAGAGCTAACGGTTTGGTTTTGCGCTCTTTAATTTTTCTCAAACGCAGAACAGCTTGATAATTGAAAGCATTACAGACAAGGTGAAAGCCTCCAAGGCCTTTAATAGCAAGAATTTTTCCTCTCTTTATCAGGGAAGATGCTTTTTCTATTCCCCCTATCATCTCTTTTTGTGTTTTGGCCTCGATTAATCTTACTCTGGGGCCACAGGCTGGGCAGGCTATAGGTTGGGCATGGTATCTTCGGTCAAGGGGGTTTGTATATTCTCTTAGGCAATCTTCACACATAGTGAATTTATCCATAGTGGTTTGTTTTCTATCATAGGGGAGCGTTTTTACAATAGTATATCGCGGTCCGCAGTCTGTGCAGTTGATAAAAGGATAATGGAACCTCCTGTCAGAGGGAGTTGTCATTTCGATATTGCAGTTTTCACAGATTGAAATATCTGGAGAAATGAAAACAAAGCTTTCGCCTTGTCTGGATTTTTTTATTTCAAAACCTTTAAGATTAAGAAAGGGGGCAGGCTTGGTAGAGATTTCTTCAATCTGGGAGAGAGGAGGTTTGTTTTTTTCAAAAGCCCTTAAGAAATCCATAAAATCTGTCTGTTCATTTATTTCAAGATGGATTTCCACGCCGAAGCCAATATTTTTCACCCAGCCTTTATAATGGAAATCGTGTGCAAGACGGTAAACAAAAGGTCTAAATCCCACTCCTTGAACAACACCAAATACAATCGCCTCAACTGCCGAACCCTTAGAACTTTTTCTGTTAATCTTCCTTGCCATTGTTAAATCTTTTTCTTGCGCATTGAATATAAACAGCCGCAATAATTCTGACGATAAAGCCTGTGATTCTTGCTTAATTCAACACTTTTTCTAAATCCATTTTGCTTTTTGAAGTTTGCCTCCAAAAAATCTATCTTATATTTGTTTGCAAACATTCTTCCCATTCTGTTCATTACGCTGGCTTTCTTCCAAGGACTCAGGCTCATGACCGTGGTAAAGATGTCGAAGCCGGATTCAGCGGCTCTTTGTGCTGTATTCTCCAACCTAATTGCATAGCACACATCGCACCTTTTGCCTTTTTCAGGCTCATCCTTAAATTTTTCAATAATTTTAAACCAGCGATTATCATCATAGATGCCTTCAATAAGCTTGAACTTAAGGATTTGTGCCACTTTTCTTGTTTCCTCAAGCCGTTTATCAAACTCTGAGCGAGGATGGATGTTAGGATTGTAGAAAAAACCACTCACATCATAGTCTTTATGAAGTAGTTCCATAACGTACAAGGCATCTGGTGCGCAACAGATATGGACCAGCATTCTTTGTTTTTTCATGATTTTATTTTAAACCGCAAACCTCAATCGGTAAAGGGTAATTAGAAAACAGCTCAAAACTGATTTCTGTTAGTCTGTTAATCCGTTAATCAGTTAGTCTGTTAATCAGTTAGTCTGTTAGTCTGTTATTCGGTTAGTCTGTTAGTCTGTTATTTTAATTAAAATATTTAACTGACAAACTGACTAACTGATTAACTGAACTGAGATTGCCGCGCTTCCTTCGGAAGCTCGCAATGACATTCGTAAGCCGTAAGTTGAAAAAATCCATTCACCATTTTCCATTCACCATTTTCTTAAGGGTTAAGGTTGAAGGTTTAAAGACGAACTAATTATAAATTATTTATTTGATTTTCCAGTTCCTCGATGTGTTTTTTCGTCCTGTCTATCTGAGAATAAAAGATAGTGAGCTCACTTTGGTCGGCTCTTGCTTCATTGGCCATATTCCCCAGGTTTTCAAAAAGAGGTTCTTTTTTCTTCTTGATATTATTTATTTTTTCAAGCACTCTTTCCTTGCTCTTTTTCCATTCTTTTATTTCTTTATGGAATTTTTTAGTCCTTCTTTTCATCTCCTCTTCAATCTTTCTTAATTTCTTGTTATATGCATCGATTTTTTCTTGATGTTTTTTTCTCTCTTTTTCTAGCTCAGTTTTAACTTCCATGAGGTTTATAATTTTTTGATCGGCTTCTTCTTTCTTATTTTCACAGTTCTTTATGAGATCTTCGGTTTCTTTTCTTCTTGATGTTTTCTCGTCTTCTGAAATGCTTGAGTTGTTTTCGAAGCTTTGAGCTTCTTTTTTTGCAGAGATAATCTCTTTTGCTGCTTTTTCCAGGTCATTTTGTCTTTGAATGATTTCTATTTCAATCTGTTTTTCTTTTTCTTTTGTTTCGATGAGCTTCTCTTGATACAGCTTTTTGTTGGTTTCTAACTCGTTGTTTTTGATTTCATATTCTTGGTTTTGTTCTTTAAGGCTGTTATCAAGCCCAGAGAGTTTGGATTCAATCTCTTGTAGTTCTTTTTCGAGGTTATTCTTGTTGCCTTCTAATTTAGTCAGTTCATTACTGATTTTTTTACCGTTTGTAATTGTGATACCTGCTTCCCAGGCTTTTTGTCCCAATTCTCTGAGTGATGTTTCTTTTTTCCGGTTTTCTCTTTTTAATCTTGCCTGGAGACGGAGTTTAATTAATTTTTTTTTGACTCCAGAGAGAAATAAATTCAGCCTCATTCTTAATTTTTTATCTCTGAGGAAAATAAAGATAAATAAAAGCAGAATAATAAAGAGGAGAAACCAGAAAATCCAATAAGGAAGACCCTCTCCTGAACCCGGAGGAGGAGTTTGTTTAGAGAAAATGCTTGCCAATAAAGTTTTCATATTTTTTTTAAAATGTTTTAATATTCTTCATTTTTATAACTTTTTTGTCAAGTTTAGCGTAACTTCTCAATAAGCGTGGGTAGTAGCTATGGATTCCCGCCTCCGCAGACTTTTTAAAGCGGTAATTAATTTTACAGGAGTTCCTATTTTAGTCTTGGATTAACCGGTTTTTTTGCCCTTTGCCATTCGGGAATAAACATCGAAGGAAAGATGCG
>DAOVDU010000034.1 GCA_030669305.1 Candidatus Aminicenantota bacterium | reverse complement strand
GCAGGTCCAAGATGGACTATAAAACCTTCTCTCCTCTTAATTATTTCTTCATATAACCGGGGAGTATTGAAATTCCAAAATACATCACCCGTATTGGTTATACCGTGATTTTCTATACCATAGTTACTCTTAAGAGGCATTGTTTCCTCCTTTTAAATAGCATACATATGCATAATACACATTATTTTATTATAATTCCGCTAATTATATATATATTCATTTCTCGATTGTCTAGGGGATAGAAAAATCCACAGGATCCTTCTGATAAACCTTAAGGATTCAAAGAACCTACTACGTTTGATTCCTAAGACATCTAGGATATAGTCGATCTTTACTTCTTTAGAGATATACCTATTAAGAAGTGATTTAACATCATCATCTGTAAATATCTTATGTAATTGCCTAGCCATGATTTAAAACCTCCTTTTTTAAGTGGAGGTTGTTTAAACCATAACAGGCTTATGAAAGTCCACTTTTAATTTTTATCTGACAAAGACAATAAACGTGGTTGAAAAAAGTAAAGGGAAAAGCTATGATAAAAGCCTAATTAAGCGAGAGAGCGCGGACATAACTCAGCGGTAGAGTACGAGCTTCCCAAGCTCGGGGTCGCGGGTTCAAATCCCGTTGTCCGCTCTCTCCCTCCCAAAGAAGGGGTCGCGTCTCAACATTTGACATTCAATCATGAGAAGACTTTAATATGCATACTGGTGGGCAAGATATAGAATTTTTTTTAGAAAGATAGACTCGTAAAAAAGGAAATGTCAAATGTTGAGACGCGACCCCACTTCAATAAAATGAAAGAATGGGCTCTAATCATTGATACCACCCCCATGAAGGGTTCTTGGAACATGGCTGTTGATGATTTTATTTTCCATTCCCTCAGGAAAGAGCCTCAGACTTATCTTCGATTTTACAGGTGGGAAAAACCTACCGTATCACTTGGGTATTCTCAAAGAATCTTAAAAGTAGTCGATGTTGATTACTGCCGAAAAAATGGAATAGACATTGTAAGAAGGATGACTGGGGGAAAGCTCGTTTTACACTATAAGGAGGCAACCTATTCCCTGTGTTCTTCGGATACTGAAATATTCACTTCAACGCTTATGGACTCATACAGGTTGATTTCCGAAGCCCTGATCTGTGGCTTGAAAAAAATGGGGCTAAGATCCTACCTGGCAGAAGCGCCACCTGCCGCGTATGTAAGAGGAAATTTTCCCTGTTTTTCGTATCCTGCCCGGAATGAAATTGAAGTGGAAGGGAAGAAAATTATTGGAAGCGCTCAGAAAAGGGTTGGCCCAAAGTTTATTCAGCATGGTTCTATTCCTCTTGATGAGGAGGAAGAGCTTCTCAAATCTGTATCCTTCCTTAAAGAGGACAAAAGCAGCGTACGCATGATTTCTCTCTCTCAAGCACTGGGAAAGGAAGTGAGTTTTGAATGGGCAGTGGATCTTTTCACAACAGGAATTGCAGAGTATTTTGGGATAAGCTTGAAAAAGAAAGTTTTTAATGAGGAAGAAAGGGAAACCATCCAAGAAATTCAGAAAAAGTGTTATGATAATTCAGAGTGGACTTACCTCAGGCAGTAAATATTGATTTTTTTGATTTTAAATGATAGTATTCATTCCACAATCAAGGATATTCTGAAAAATGAATGAAGTTGAAGAATTATCCAAACTCGACATCACGACTCTTCCTCAACTGGAATCTTTTCTTTTTGATGACCTGCACCAGAAAGTTTTAAAACATCTTTATCTTGAATTAGGAACAGGTCCAGTGCTTTATCTGCTTTCACCTTCCTATTCAGTAATAAATCCCACTCCTAACGAAACAATCAGTGATTTCCTCCGAAAAAAAGAAAATATTCTCAATTATATGAAAGAGTATCTTGTCCAGAACCTTAAGGTTTATTCAGTTCTTCTAGATGTGAACAGCTATTTTGTCGAGCAGAATAATTTTTTGCTCTTAGCAAGGCTAAGAGAAAGGGATTCTGGTGGAAGGCGTTATGAGGTTAAATATTACACTCATTCTCCTCGAGAACTTATGACTCATTATAAGGATAAGATATATATCGGGAGAGATTTCATCGATCTTTTTCAGTTCAAAAGAAAATATCTCGGAATCAAAGAGATGATTGTTTCCCTGAAAGATCAGTATGAAGTCTTACTTGATAAAGCTGAAGAAAAATTGGAAAAGCCATTTGAGTATAAATCATTCTTTCAGGAAATTAAGGAATATGTAAATGAACTGTCCAGCGAGAGCTTGTTGATTCTTCAATCTCTTCCGCCGTATCTTGACTACAGCAAGCTAAAAGGCGAGGATTTGATTGATATTAACGCGCAGTACCGCGGCATCAATCATTACTTGATCGAGCTGAGAGATGAGGTGGCTGAGTTTGATAATCTCCTTCGGTTCAAGAGGGAGATAGGTTTTGTCCGTTATGTAACCAAGTACAAGAAAGATCTTACAAACATCATTTCTTATTTTAATATCAAGATTAACGGCTACTTATCTGAAAAAATCTACAGCTACAAACCCAAACATTAGGACGGTCTGTTTGGTCCTTTAAAATTCATAGCTCCTATCCAAATTGTGTGGGTGATAAATTCCAAATAACAATTTCCAAATACCAAACAAGCACCAAAATCCCAATGACCAAAACTATAAAAAATAAAGATAATAAGATATGTTTTGTGATTTTGGTAATTGGAATTTGTGCCGATATATCTAATTCGTCTGTTCCGTAACTTCGATCCGGATTGTGCCGTAGGTTGTGGAGAGAAAGACGGAAGGTTTCTCTTTTTCTTGAACAAAGGCTTTGATGATTGTGAAGCTGTTTTCTTCTTGATAGCTAAATTCAGCAGGAACTTCCCATTTTATATCCCCGCTTTTAACCCTGGCTTCAAAAGGGTATTTTTCTCCTGAAGGCCAATAGAATTTTATATCTGCGTATTCGCCCTTTACTTCTACAGGGTGAGTGAGAGGATAAGGCTTCAGAACTACTTCTCCGTTAGAGAGCAGAATGGTTGTTGTTCCTGAGAATTCTGTTAGTTTGATATTTTTGTAAGAAGTAGAAATGAAGATCTTTTCTCCAGTGATTCCAGTTCCTGATACTTCCAGATTTTTTCCGTCGATTTTGAGATTGCCCTGGATGTTATTCAGAATTACCTTGCCGTATCTATCATATATTTCGAGATTCTCTCGTGCGCCGTCGACTTCGATCCTCGAGTGTCTGCCTCTGATTTCTGTTGGTCCCACATCAAACAAAATTATTTTCTTGTAGGAGGTCTCAATATCTACAGAACCTGCTATTCTTTGGCCGAATACCTCTGTATGAGAGCCTTCGACCGTAACACCTTGAGAAATGTCTTCAAGATGAATGTTGCCGTATCTGTGGACAATATTAATCTCTCCTTTTACTCTATTTACAGTGACTGAAGAATGTCTACTGTCGATCTGGCAGTCAGATTGGACGTTTTCAACTTCAATATCTCTGTACTTGTTTTGGAGAAAAAGATCGCCGCCTATATCCATAGCTACGATCTTTCCGTGCGGGTTGATGATATCTGTTTTTCCGACTTTTAAGGTCTTGACTAACCCGTAGGAATTTTTCACTTTGATATCCATACCTGCAGGAACATGAATCCTGAAGTTTGTCCGAAATCTTTTTCTTCTAAAGTCTGCCTTGTTAGTCGAGATTATCAACCTTTGGTCATCTTTGTTGACAGTCATCTGTAGCTCTTCTGCAACCTTGTCAGCTTGCTCTTTGTTTTTGCGCCAGATTTCTTTCTGGAAGAAAATGGTAACTCTTTGCTCTTCAGTCCCCTGAATTTCTACATCTCCATGGGCATTGATGATTTCAAGCTCAGGAAGAAATGGGGGGTCGATCTCCTGAGATTCTTCATAGACAAATTCATCTAGGTTGAAAAAGATGCCTTCCCCCCAGTCAAGGTCAATATATATTTTTCCTGTGTAAGCATGGTAGAAGAATACTCCGGCAGCAATTATGAATATTAGGAGGATGATTTCTTTAACTTTCATTTTCAATCCTGAATATTTTCAGATTCTTCTTTGAGTTCTTTTATCCCATAGTAGAGTTTCCATACTCCCCAGAGGATAAGTACTACGGGCCAGAAATGAGCGAGGAAATACCAGATATCTAAATGCAGGAGAAAGAAAAGGCTTATTACTATGAGAATGATTCCCCATACGAGACGGTCTTTACGTTTATATTTTGCCATTTTATACTCCTCTAACTTTCCTTCTTTTTCTCAGTAAAGTAATCTGTAATAAGCTTCAATGCAATAACAATAAGAATGAGAGGCCAGAAATCAAAAATGGTACTGTAGCTTATGATATTAAAGTTCGCCAGAAGAAGGATTCCACCCAAAACTATCAGAACAGTTCCCCAAAAAATAGACCCGGATTTTAATGCTTCGGGAACTTCATCTATTTTGAATTCTTCCTCTTCCTTTCCCACAAGGGCTCTGCGGTTTATAGCTGTTGCAGTCATAATGGCATCGATGAACTGGTATGCATAAAATCCTGCGAGGAGCAATGCCAGGAAAACAGCGGAACCTTTACCATGTGCAAGCATAGTGATTAAAACTATAGGTGTCAGGATGTAAACAATTCCTTTTGTTGTCTGGCCGTTGTAAAGAGTTCCTGCCCCAGGTACAATAAGGGAAAGGAACCCAGCTAAAAAGGGAGACTTTGGTGGTCTTTTGACAATAACTTTTTCTTCCATTTTATACCTCCATATTTATGTCTTTTTTTATTCCTCATTTTCTCTAAAAAATTTTACGTTTTTGATGGAAACGAGAATATTATCCTTATACTCAGCCAGAGAATCTGTGAAAGATTCTGCTTTGGCGTATAATCTACCGATCTTGCTGAATCCAAGATGAATCTGCCGGTCTATGGATTTGTCTATAAGATTTTTGTTGGGGTGAAAAATGTAGAAAGAAATCATGATCAACAGGATAGTTGCTGCTGTAAAAATAGGCTGAAGCGATGGCCGAACCAGGAAATCAAGGCTCAGTTTAAATCTTTTCTTTTTGCTTGGTATACTGTAAAGCTGATTTATTAAATTCTCATTTACTTCGAGTTCTGGAAAATCAGCTAAAGATTCCTTTGTTTCTTTCATAAAGGAGAAAAGATCAGCGCAGATCTGGCATGTTTTCAGATGTTCTTCAACGGCTAGTTTTTCTTCAGGATTAAGCTCATCCTCTAAATAAGGAGATAATAGTTCTTCTATTCCTTTACATACCATTCTTATCCTCCTTTTTTTCTTTGAGGATTTTTGCCAGTTGCAGTCTCCCTCTGTTTACACGGGATTTTACAGTTCCCAGAGGAAGACTCATGATTTCTGCGATCTCATCGTATCTTTTTCCTTGAATATCCCTGAGGATAACCGCCATTCTGATTTCTGATGAAAGATGGTTAAAGCCTTCCCATATTAATTTTTTACTTTCTTCTTTCAGAATTCCTTCCTCAGGGCTTGTGAAAGTATCTGAAACAAGAGAATACTCATTGAAATCATCTCGAATTTTCTTTTCCCATTTTGTCTTTCGATATTGGTCGATCAAGTGATTTCTGGTAAGCGTAAGGAGCCAGGCGCTGAAATTTTTTTCAAAATTATATTTTGAAAGTGAATTGTATAGTTTGAGAAAGATTTCCTGTGTCAGGTCTTCGGCTTCTTCATAGCTTCCTGAAAATTGAAAAGCCATGTTGAATGTCCTTTTGGAATAAGCATTAACAAGCATGTTCCAGGCTCCTTCTTTGCCATCTAAGCATTCTCGAATAATTCTTTCTATTTGCACTTAACACACCTTGATAGACGAGATTTTGTAATAGAAAGTTCCAACTTCCTTAATTCTAATTTTGAAAATCGAAGGTGTCAATTTTTTTCCGTTTATCTGGTTTATTTAGTTAAATTAAGTTTAAGGTTTAATGTTTAAGGTTTAATGTAATTCTTCTTCGCCTTAAACCTTCTACCTTAAACCTTAAACCAGATTCTATTCTTGCCTTAAACCTTCAACCTTAAACATTTAACCAATTCTCAGTTTTGCGTTTTGAGCTTTGAGTAAAAATTATCTTGCTTGTCTTGCCAGCGAAGCGTTGTCTTGCCCATTTATTTGTCTTGCCAAGAATGTTGTCTTGCAAGCTTTCTCTTTCTAGCCTATTATGTTTGTTTTATTCCTTGACTAAAAAATGAATATATGACACGATATTTTATCATTTTTCGACGATTTCTCGGGAATTTTATTCATGTATATTATCTTTATTTCACTTTCTAAAGGGAGGCAGTAAATGGAAGGTATTATCGGATACGGCGCGTATATTCCCCGAAACAGAATCAAAGTCGAAGAGATCGCAAAAGTATGGGGAGCAGATGCGTCCAGCTACAAGAGAGGTCTGATGCTTGAAGAAAAATCTGTCCCTTCTCCAGACCAAGACACGATCACAATGTCTGTTGAGGCGGCCAAAAATGCATTAAGAAGAGCTGGAATCGATCCAGTGGATATTGGTGCAGTTTATGTTGGATCAGAATCCCATCCCTATGCAGTCAAACCCAGCGGTACGGTATTGGCTGAGGCTCTTGGGGCAACTCCAGAAGTTCATACGGCTGATTTTGAGTTCGCATGCAAGGCCGGAACAGAAGGGATGTTCGTGGCTTTGAGCTTGGTAAAGGCCGGAGAAATAAAGTACGGCCTGGCTGTTGGAGCCGACACATCTCAAGGAGCTCCGGGAGATGCTCTTGAATACTCGGCTGCTGCTGGAGCGGCTGCTTTTATTTTCGGACAGAAAAATATTATTGCCAGAACTTTGGATACCTACTCATACATGACAGATACTCCTGATTTCTGGCGCCGCGAATACCAGTATTACCCCCAGCACGGAGGACGGTTCACAGGTGACCCCGCCTATTTTAGCCATACCAAGGGTGCTGCGAAGGGCATCATGAAAAAAGCCGGGATGAAGCCTGTGGATTTTGATTATGTTATCTTTCATCAACCCAACGGAAAATTCCCTTTTAGAGTTGGCAAGATGTTGGGTTTTAATGAAAAACAGATTGAACCAGGCTGGTTGGTAAATCGTCTCGGAAACACTTATTCCGGTTCTTCACCGTTGGGGTTGACAGCGACTCTGGATATTTCAAATCCCGGGGACAGAATTCTTATTGTTTCTTATGGTTCAGGTGCTGGGAGTGACGCCTTCATCTTTGAAGTGACTGAAAGAATTGATGAAGTACGAGATATGGCTCCAAAGACAAGAGATCTTCTGGATAAGGACAAAAATTACCTTGAATATGGTGAATATGCCAAATTTCGCCAAAAAATTAGAAAGGCAAATTAGGAGGGCAGGATGAGAGATGTAGCTATAATCGGTGTAGGAATGACAAAATGGGGAGAACTCTGGGAGAAATCCCTGAGAAGTATTTTTGTGGAAACAGCACTCCTTGCATTTGATGATGCTGGTGTTGACCAGATTGACTCTATGTATGTGGGGTCCATGTCTTCTGGTATTTTTGTAGGCCAGGAGCATATAGCTTCCCTTCTAGCTGATTATTTGGGACAGGTTCCTGTGCCTTCCACGAGGGTAGAATCTGCATGTACCTCAGGCGGGCTTGCACTAAGACTTGGCTTTATGGAAGTAGCCTCTGGGATGAGCGATGTAGTACTTGTTAGCGGAGTGGAAAAAATGACAGATTGCAGCGGTTCAGAGGCAACCTATGCCTTGGGCACGGCTGCAGACCAGGAATATGAGGGCTATCATGGAATTACTTTTCCAGGGCTATATGCTTTGATTGCCAGAGCACACATGGAAAAGTACGGCACAACCAGGGAACAAATGGCTATGGTTGCAGTGAAAAACCACCGCAACGGTGCCAAGAATCCCTTGGCCCAATTTCAATTTGAAATTACTGTGGATTCGGTCCTGAATTCCGTCATGATCGCTGATCCGCTGAGAATTCTGGATTGTTCGCCGATTTCAGATGGAGCTGCAGCTGCCATCATATGTCCTGTTGAAATGGCTCGAAGCATGAATAAGCCAATAATCAAGATTATAGGGACTGGCCATGCTACTGATAGAATTGCTATCAGTACAAGAAAAGATATAACCTGGCTTGAAGCGACTTATCAGGCCGCAAAGCAGGCCTACGCCATGGCAGATAAAAAACCAGAAGACATCAATATCTTCGAAGTTCATGATTGTTTCACAATTGCAGAAATCTGTGTCATGGAAGCCCTGGGGATTGTGGAAAAAGGAAAGGGTGGAGATGCTGTTGAGCAAGGATTGACTTCACTTGAGGGAAAGATTCCAGTAAATCCCAGTGGCGGATTAAAGTCCAAAGGTCATCCTGTTGGAGCGACCGGTGTGGCTCAGGTTGTCGAGATTGTTAAACAGCTTCGAGGAGAGGCAGGAGAGAGGCAGATCAAGGATGCCAGAGTGGCAATGGCCCAAAATATGGGTGGAAGCGGCGGCAGTACAGTTGTTCATATATTTGAGAGAGAATAAGGAAGGAGGAAAAAATGACGACACCATCAAGATATTGGAGAGAAATTCCTCAAAGATACAGGCTTGAAGCCAACAAATGCAGTAAATGTGGAATAAAATTCTTTCCTCCGCGGCTTATCTGTCCAGAGTGCAAAAATCGTGAATTAGAAAAAACAAAGATCGCAGAGACTGGAAAGATTATTACATATACAGTTATCCGTGTTCCTCCTCATCAATTTGTTGACCAGGCTCCCTATGCTGTTGGCATTGTAGAACTTGATGATGGATTTAAATTGACAGCACAGATTGTTGATTGTGACTTTGAGGATTTAAAAATCGGTCAGAAGGTAAGGATAGAATTTAGAAAGATTTTCGATGAGGGAGAGTCAGGAATTCTGTGCTACGGGTATAAATTCGTCCTAGACGAATAGCTCAAAACTGAAAAAAGTGAGGAGTAAGGAGTAAGAAGTAAGGAGCAAGAATAATTCAAAATTTAAAGCTTAAAACTGAGAACTGGTTTAAGGTTTAAGGTAGAAGGTTTAAGGCGAAGAAGAATTACATTAAACCTTAAACTTAAAGTGAGGGAAGAATGTATAGAATCGAAAGTAAAATAGACACACAAAGTCAAGAATATAAACAAAACTTTGAAAGCATGAAAAAGGTTGCAGACGAATACAAAGAGAATCTTTCCAAAGTTCAAGAAGGGGGTCCAAAAAAATACAGAGAACTACAAAAATCCCGGGGAAAGTTCCTTGTAAGGGAGCGACTTGAGAAGCTCTTTGACCGGAACACTCCGTTCCTTGAACTGAGTCCATTAGCTGCGTATGACATATACAACAATGAGGCACCTAGTGCAGGCTTGGTCACAGGAATCGGCGTCATCCATGGACGAGAAGTTCTGGTTGTTGCCAATGATGCATCGGTGAAAGGCGGCACATATTTCCCGATGACTATCAAGAAGCACATAAGAGCGCAGCAAGTAGCCATGGAAAACCGCCTGCCATGTATTTATCTTGTCGATTCTGGTGGAATTTTTCTCCCTCTTCAGGCTGGAACGTTTCCTGATAAAGAGCATTTTGGCCGTATTTTCTACAACCAGGCCCGCCTGTCTGCAATGGGTATCCCTCAGATATCCATTGTCATGGGGTCCTGTACGGCAGGAGGAGCTTATGTTCCGGCCATGAGCGATGAGACAGTGATTGTCCGCAAGCAAGGGACGATTTTTATCGGAGGCCCTCCGCTTGTTAAAGCAGCCACAAATGTAGATGTTACAGACGAAGAGTTAGGCGGTGCTGATGTCCACTGCCGCATCTCAGGCGTTTCAGACTATTATGCCCTCAATGACGAACATGCTCTGGAGATTGCGCGAAACATCGTCGAAACATTAGACCCCGCGCAGAAGTTTCAACTGGATATGGCTGAACCTGAAGATCCCTATTATGACCCTGAGGAAATTTACGGGATTGTTCCCAGAGATACAAGAAAACCTTACAACTTCAAAGAAGTCATCGCGCGGCTTGTAGATGGAAGCCGGTTTCAGGAATTCAAGGAGCTTTACGGTCAGACTTTGGTCTGCGGTTTTGCCCGCATCATGGGCTATCCTGTGGGCATCCTTGCTAATAACGGGGTTCTGTTCTCTGAAAGTTCTCTTAAAGGAGCCCATTTTGTCACCCTCTGTTCCATGCGCAAGATACCTCTAATGTTCTTCCAGAATATAACTGGTTTTATTGTAGGAAAGCAGTATGAACATGGCGGGATTGCCAAGGATGGAGCAAAGCTGGTCCATGCTGTAGCCAACGCTGATGTTCCCAAGTTTACGGTAATCGTAGGCGCATCTAACGGGGCCGGGAATTATGCCATGTGCGGTCGGGCCTATGCACCTAGGCTGCTTTTGATGTGGCCCAATGCCCGCATTTGCGTAATGGGAGGGGAGCAGGCAGCAAATGTTTTAGTAACAGTGAAAGCACACAGGTTAAAACAGCAGGGAAAAGAAATGACTGATGAGGAGAAACAGAAAATGATGAATCCCATACTGGAAAAATACGAGCACGAAGCAAGCCCGTATTACAGCACTGCTCGTCTCTGGGATGATGGGATTCTCAACCCTTTAAAGACAAGGGAAGCTCTTGCCCTGGGTATTTCAATGAGCCTAAATGCTCCTATTCCAGACTATAAGGTTGGAATTTTCAGGATGTAAGATGGATAAAAAGACATACAAAACCATCATATTTACTCAGAAAGAAAAGATTGTTTATATCACGCTCAATCGTCCAGATGTCCACAATGCTTTTAATTCCTTGATGATATCAGAGCTTGCTGACGCATTTGAGAAGGTAAAAGAGAATGAGTCAATCCGTGTTGTGGTTTTATCGGGTGAGGGAAAATCTTTCTGTGCAGGTGCGGATATCAACTGGATGCGGGAAGTCATCCATTATTCTTATGAGCAAAACCTGGAGGAATCACTCCAGCTTGCAGAGCTTCTTTATAATATTTACTCATTGCCCAAGCCCACAGTGGCTATGGTTAACGGCACAGCCATCGGAGGAGGGACAGGTTTTCTTTCAGCCTGCGATATAGCTGTGGCGTCCGGAGAAGCAAAGTTTGGACTAAGCGAGGTTAAAATCGGTCTTGTTCCGGCTGCCATCTCTCCCTATGTTGTGCGTAAAATAGGGGAGAGCAAGGCAAGAGAATATTTTTTAACAGGAAAAAGGATTACTGCCCGCAGAGCTCTTGAAATAGGGCTTGTTAATGAGGTTTTTCCTCTTGAAATGTTGAGGAAAAAGGTAAATGAGCTTGTAAATCTTCTTTTGACTTCCGGGCCTGAAGCCGTAGCAAGCTGCAAAGAGCTTGTCTTTAGGGTTTCTAGTATGAGCCTTGAAGATGCAAAAGCCTATACAGCTCAGATGATAGCCAGTTTACGAGTAAGTTACGAGGGCCAGGAGGGAATGACTGCTTTTCTGGAGAAACGAAAACCGCATTGGACGAAATAAGTTAGGAGTAAGGAGGGAGAGAAACTCAAAACTCAAAACTGAGAACTAGTTTAATGTTTGAGGTAGAATGTTTAAGGTAAAAAAGAATTACATTAAACCTTAAACATTAAACCTTAAACTTAAAGTTAGGAGTGATGAGCAAGGAAAAAAATAATAACAGAGAAACTGATATACAGACAAACGGAGAACAGATTAATGTTTAAAAAAATACTCATTGCGAACAGGGGAGAGATTGCTGTAAGAATAATCAAAGCCTGCCAAGAAATTGGTATTCGCACTGTGGCTGTATATTCGGAGGTTGATAGAAAAAGCCTTCATGTTCAGACGGCCGATGAGGCCGTATGCATTGGGCCGGCTCCAGCAATAGAAAGTTACCTTAATATGGACAGGATAATCCAGGCAGCTCACGATAAAGATGCCGAAGCTGTCCATCCCGGATACGGATTTCTGGCAGAAAACGCAGAATTTGCCCGCCTCTGCGAGAGAGAAAAAATAGTTTTCATAGGGCCTAACTCCAGAGCCTTAAAGCTTGCCGGGGATAAGGTTCGTTCCCGCCAGACAATAGAGAAAGCTGGTATTCCCATAATCCCGGGAATGAAAGGATTCTATAAGGATATTTCTAATTATGATGATGAAGCTAGGCGAATTGGATATCCGGTAATGATTAAGGCATCGGCAGGAGGTGGCGGCAAGGGAATGAGGATCGTAAGCAGCGCGAAAGAATTGAAACCTGCCCTCGAAGCTGGAATGCGAGAAGCCAAATCAGCTTTCGGCAATGAATCTGTCTATCTGGAAAAATACATTGAGGAACCGAGGCATGTTGAGTTTCAAGTATTAGCTGACA
Organism: Candidatus Aminicenantota bacterium; assembly: GCA_030669305.1. GTDB lineage: Bacteria > Acidobacteriota > Aminicenantia > Aminicenantales > Aminicenantaceae > DAOVDU01. The sequence continues at coordinate 8,704 of DAOVDU010000034.1, read as the reverse complement.
ACTACGGAAACATAGTACATCTTTTTGAAAGGGAATGTTCCATTCAGAGAAGGCATCAGAAGATAGTGGAGGAGACGCCCTCGCAGGCTCTGGATCCTGAGCTTCGCCTTAAAATGGGAGAGATAGCCAAGAAAGTCATGCAAGTAACTGGGTATAACAATGCAGGAACAGTGGAGTTTCTCCTGGATAAGGATAAAAACTTCTATTTCCTTGAAGTCAATGCGAGACTTCAGGTAGAACATCCTGTGACAGAGCTCACAACTGGGGTAGATCTTGTGCACTTGCAGATTTCAATCGCTTCAGGAGAAAAACTTCCTTTTACTCAAGATGAATTAGAGCAAAAGGGGCATGCTATAGAATGCCGGATCTATGCCGAGGATCCTCTTAATAATTTTCTCCCATCTTCAGGGAAAGTGCTTTTCTTCAAGGAGCCAAGAGGACCTGGTGTGCGCCATGACTGTGGTATCTACAGCGGCTGCGATGTGCCGATATTTTATGACCCGATCCTTGCAAAACTCATAGTCTGGGCAGAGGACAGGGAAAAGGCCTGCCAGAGAATGATCAATGCCCTCAATGATTATGTGATCCTTGGAATCAAGACAACTATCGATTTTTTGAAAGATGTCATCAATCATCCCCAGTTCCGTCAGGGAGAAACAACAACAGGCTTTATTAAAAACAATTTGGATGGTTGGAAAGGAAAGGAAAAGAGCAAGGAAAAACAGAGTCTGGCTGCATTGGCCGCAGCATTTGACAGTTTCAATAAAACTTATACCAGGACAGGCACAGCAGCGGAAAAAAAGGAAATTTATTCTCCTTGGTTGATGCTCGGCAAATGGCGCCTTGGAGGAGGATAATAGAGTGGAATTCGAGTTTTTAATAGAGAATGTATTACAAAAAATCTCTCTTGAGGAGAAGAAAAACCTCTTCATCGTTTCTGATGGAGAGACAACCTTTGATGCAGATATTCATTATGTTTCTCCCAACATTATATCTATTTTGATCGGAGATTGCTCTTACCAGGTTTATTTAGCCAGGGATAAAGAGAATCGTTATGTGTATCTTGAAGGCCATCATTTTATAGTGCAGGAACCATCTGTGGAGGGCGAGGGATACAAAAGTGGAGAAGAAAAATCTCAAGAAGATATATTGATGGTGAAGGCCCCTATGCCGGGGAAAGTCATCAAAATCAATGTTTCCGAAAAGGAAGAAGTAAGAAAAAACCAGACTCTTGCCATTGTGGAAGCCATGAAGATGGAAAATGAGATTAAATCTTCCATTGAAGGGTATGTAAAAAAGATTTTTGTTTCAGAGGGAGATTTGGTCGATTCCGAGAAACCTCTTATCGAGCTTGAACCTAAAATCAGTTAATCTGTTTATCAGTTAATCCGTTAGTCAGTTAGTCTGTTATTTTAATTAAAATAACAGATTAAACGGTAACTTCTCAATAAGTGTGGGTAGTAGCTATGGATTCCCGCCTCCGCGGGAATGACGATTGAGTGTAAGTTTCTGTCATTCCTGCACCTGCTTTCGCAGGTGTAAACTTGTCCCCGCGAAAGCGGGGAGCAGGAATCCAGTGATTAGTCACAAATATAATCTACCCCCAATTATTGAGAACTTATACTAAACGGACTAAACTGACTCAACGGACAAAACGGAATAAAATGCAACGTTTTCGAGAAAAAGAAAGTTTAAAGAAAGTGAGAATGGAGGAACAAGAACTGATCCGTCAGGTTCAGGAAGGTGACGAGATGGCTTTTTCAAAGATTGTCCGCATTTACAAGGACAAGATAGTCAATTTCTTGTGGCAGCTCATCGGAGATTATGAAAAAGCAGTGGAATTAGGCCAGGAAACATTTATGAGAGTATATTTTAAAGCTTATAGATACAAACCTATTGCTCCTTTATCATCCTGGATCTATACAATTGCTTCAAACCTTGCAAAGACAGAGATGAAAAAAATGAGAAAATATTTCGTTGTGTCTCTTGAAGACATCCAGAATAAATATGCCGAAGGAATTGTATTCACTGAAAACCCAGCTAATTCCGAGTTGATTAAAAATGTGAGAGGAGCCATAAGTTCTCTCCATCCTCGGTACAGAATTCCAATCATTCTAAAAGATATTGAAGGTTTTTCCCAGGAAGAAATTGCTCAAATCCTGCAGAAGCCTTTGGGAACGATAAAAGCAAGAATTAGCCGGGGAAGAAATTATTTAAGAAAAGAATTGGAGGAAGGATCGTTCAAGATTAATTTAAGTTAATAATGAGGAGGATATATATGGAAGAGCTTAATCTCTTAAAAAAATTAGAGAGAGTGAAGGCCCCTCCTGATTTTGAGCAGAAAGTATTGGAACAGCTCTCGTTTAGAAAAGGAAAACAGGTAAGGGTTAAGCATCTGCGCCTCTCTTTGGCAGGAGCATTTGGTGCTCTCGCTGTAATCTTTATCATAATAAATATATTCATCCTTCCTCAGAGAGGACCTGTTGAATTTTCCGCTATCGAGAAGGGCATTTCTCCTGATTTTCCGATAGGAAAGCGGACGATACAAAGAGAGATTATTCCTGTCATTGAGTCAGTGGATTATTCGGGGGAGATCCAGACTCTTAGGCGTGAGCCACCAACGATTTATATATTAGAACAGGTCTCTGAAAGGACCGATATAAGAATTAAATATTAAGGAGGTCGTTACAAAATGAGCACAAAACTAAAAATGATATTTGCTTTGACTGTGTTTTTATTGGCACTCTTTTTTAGTCTAAAAGCAGAACCTACTACTGCTTCAGGCAGTGAAAAGGAAATTGCAGATATAACAAAGAGAGTTTTTCCATCGGTGGTAAAAGTTGAGGCAAGAAACAGAACCAGAAAAGTTGCAACTGGGGTCGTTATTAGCAAAGATGGCTATATCGTGACTACTGCTCTCATATCTCCCCGTGATGAAGAATTCTTTGTCACGACTTCAGATGGAAGAAGGATTGAGGCTGAATTTCTGGGAATGGATTCTGAGACACATTTGGCTCTCATACGGGTCAAGGAGAAAAATCTCACTCCGATAACAATGGGAAAGACAGATGATCTTTCTCCTGGATCCTGGATAGGAGTTATCAGCATATCTCTTGAAAACGCACCAGCTGTAACCCAGGGAATCGTCAGTTCTATTGGTCAGGACAGCCTTGGCCAAGAAAGCCTGCGTTTGAATGTATGGGTTGTCCCTGGTATGAGCGGGAGCCCTGTTGTTGACGGCAAGGGACACATGGTTGGCCTGCTCCGGGGCATCTACTCTGAAACTAAACCAGTGGTTTTTGAGTTCAGGGAGAAAGAGATAGTCGGTTCAGGCTATGTTTTCAGCAGAGCCGAGGCCCCATCCTCTGGTATGGCGTTGGCTGTCCCTGTCCATGTTGTACAAAATGTGAGTGCTCAAATAAAGGAAAAGGGAAAGGTGGAGAGAGGATGGCTGGGAGTCAGGATTATTGTGAACGAAGACGGAGAAATCGAAATTAGTAATGTTGAGGACGAGTCTCCAGCAGAACTTGCGAAGCTCAGGAGAGGAGATATCATTCTCCAGATTGGCGGCAAAGACGTGTCCAACCGCCAAATGTTGAGAAACGAAATCAGAATGAGAAGACCTGGGGAGAGTGTAACCATAAAAATCGAAAGAAAAGGAAAAGCTGAAGAAATCAAGGTGAGATTAGGGGAGTATTCCGAAAAAGATATCTTCCAAGAATTTGAACGGAAATTCCCTCGTCTCTTTGCTCCCAAACTACTGGAACCCCCAAAGCCTACTGTGCCTGTTGAACCAGAATTATTCCGCTGGGGCTTTGAAAACAGGAGATATATAGGAGTGTATATCCAGGACCTCAACGAGGAGCTTTCAGAGCATTTTGGAGTAAAAAAAGGTACAGGGCTGCTTGTATCAAAAATCAGCGAGGATAGTCCTGCAGAAAAGGCAGGCTTAAAGGTTGGAGACATTATCGTCAAAGCCAACGGAAAGCGGGTGGAAACAACGAATGAACTAGTTGATTTGATTCAGGATAAAGAAAGAGGAGAAAAGATTAAGATAGTCTTTCTCAGGGATAGAAAGGAGAGGAGTGCTGAAGTCGAAATTGAGGAAGAAGAAAGAAGAGGATCCTTTTTTTTCCCCGGAGATCGAGAGGTCTTTTTTGATTCCTTGGATGATTATAAAGAAAAATTTCAGAATCAATACAGAAAATGGCAAGATGAATATTCTAAAAAAAATAAAGAAAGGATTGAGAAGTGGAACAAGGAATTAAAGAAGCATTTGGATGATCTGAATAAGAAGGCCAAAGACGCAAAAAAAGATTTTACAATAGCATTGAATACGCATCGCGGTATAAGAATTTAGAACTGCTCTGTGGTGAACTCTTATTTTTTATTAGAATTATTTGGCAAGAGGCCTAGCCATTTATTTATAAACGTTTCAAATTCTTCTTTTGATAATCTTCTCTTCTTATAAAATCCTTTAGCCTGCCTTTGCTTCATTGCCTCATATAGGATGATGCCTACAGAAACTGAAAGATTGAGGCTTTGAGCCATGCCTATCATAGGAATTTTGATTACATGATCAGAAAGATTCAAAGCTTCTGTAGAGATTCCTTCCGATTCGTTCCCAAAGACAAAAGCCATGGGTTGTGTGTAATCCAGGTCAGTATATGGTATGGATTTGTCCTCGAGATGGGTTGCTACAATTTTAAACCCTTTTTTCTTTAGATGTTTAAGACATTCTGAGGCAGATGTGTGATAGCAGAGCTGAAGCCATTTTTCGGCTCGTGTTGATATTGCTTCGTTGACCGGAAAAGGTTCTTTGCTTGGAGAGATAATATCCAGATAGAGGATTCCTGCGGCATCGCAGGTCCGGACCACAGCGCTGGCATTGTGGGTGTTTGTAACATCTTCCAGGACAACGCGCAGGTCCGGCTGGCGTAGAGAGAGAATCCTTTTTACTTTTTTTATTCTTTCTTGAGTAGGCATTTTTTAAAAAAGAATCATCTTGCCTATCATTATTATCCAGAAGATGGCTGCTGTGATTAAGGATCTTTGTTCTTTGTTTTTTTGATAATGTTTCCAGCTGAATTTATTTTTTTCTGATGGAAGAGATGATCTCAGACACGGGACAAAAAGCGGGACTTTTTTCTTATAATTGACATATTGCTGGGGAAACAGCCTCTCCATCTTCTCCTTTTCCAGTTTTATTACAACCGGGTAAAAAATAAAAAAGTAGGCAGAAATTATACCAAATGCCCACCATGACCAGGATCCCACGGCTAGGCTGATGCCTAAAATCAAATTTCCCAGGTAAAGAGGGTTTCTTGTGTACTGATAAGGTCCGGAGATGGTCAATTCTTTTTCTTTCTGGATATGACAGCATGCCCACGTTCTGATAAGGAGTCCTAAGACGCATATAGCTACGCCTCCCAGGATAGAATACAGGTTGGGTTTAGCGAGGACAACGGTGAGGAGGATGCCCGGAAAGGCTGCTCTTACTCTCCATTTATAAATTGTTTTTGTAAAATTTTTCTTAGGCATTTTCTTCTAATAATTGAAGGCATAGATCTGCAACTTCCTCTGAGGATATTCTTTTTAGACATTCCAGGTTAGGGCATCTTCTTTTGTAACAATAGCTGCATTCCAATTCATGAAAAGCCACTTTATCATTAGGACAGAAGGGCCCGTTTCTTTGTGGGTTTGTAGGGCCAAAAATTCCGACAACAGGTCGTGAAAAAGCACAGGCAGCTTGAAGGGCAAAAGTATCCCCGCTTATCAAAAGGGTGGATTCTCTGATCAGAGCCATAACTTCCTTCAAGGATAAATGCGGGGAAATAGTTACTCCTGTTTTCTGATTAACATGTTCGGCAAGTTCCTTTTCTCCTTTGTTTCCCCATAAAAGGAGGGGGAAGATTTCTTCGCTTTTCATCTTTTGGATTAATCCAACCCATCGTTCTGGGAACCATCTTTTTGTTTCCCACGCAGCGCCCATATTATAGAGGATTAATTTTTTTTGTCCATAGTAGCCGATTTTTCTCAGTTTCTCCTTGATAGATTCTGACAGTTCTTCAGGTAGAGAAAGGGGAAATTCGTATTTTTTGTATTTTCCATTTTGTATTCCAACTAGATTGAGAAGCTTGAGATTTTTTTTAATGACATGATTGTTTTCGTATATTTCTTCAAGCCTGTCAGTATAAAACAGGGAAGCAAAAGGCTCTTTTAGGTTTTTTCGGTGAAAACCGATTCTTTTTTGTGCCCTTGAGAGAAAGGCAAGGAATCCGGACTTTACAAGTCCCTGAAAATCTAGAGCGATCTGGTCCTTATTTTTAATTTCCTTTTTAAGACGAGAGAACTCTTTCCAGAATTTTTTTGAGCCTCCCCGCCATCTTTTAGCCTGAACAACAATAACCCTATCAATTCCAGGTACAAGATCTAGAATCTCCTTTCCTTTCTCTCCTACCAGCCAGGTGATTTTTGATTCTGGAAATTTTTTCCTCAATGCAGAGAAAGCAGGAATGGTATGGATGATATCTCCCAGCGAGCTGAGTCTGATGATCAGAAAATTGTCCATGTTTAAAATTCAAGGCTTTTTTATGTTTTTAATCTTTGCAGCAATTTCTTCAATAAGCTTTGATGTCGATTTCACTTTTGGCCCCCCGGTTATGGCGATCTTTCCTCCGTAATCTTGTACAGTTTCCTTTTCTGGTACAGTTTCTTCAGTATAATCTGAGCCTTTAGCATGGACATGAGGTTTGAGGGAAAGAAGAACCTTATCCACTTTCTCTTCGTTAAAAAAGGTGATGTAATCCACGAATGAAAAAGAAGAGATAATCTCCGCCCGTTCATTTTCGTTTAAAATTGGCCTGCCTTTTCCTTTCAACTTGCGGACAGAAGAATCGCTGTTTAGAGCCACAACCAGAACATCTCCTTTTTTCTTGGATTCTTTCAAATAACGTATGTGTCCAATGTGTATCAGATCAAAACAGCCATTGGCAAGAACCACCTGTTTCCCTTTTTTCTTTTGTCCTTCGATGATTTTTTTTAACTGTGCGAGTGAATATAGTTTTTTCAATTTTCGGAAACGATAGCCTCCTTAATTTCTTGGGGTGTCAGGGTAGCGGTGCCTTTTTTCATGACAATGATGCTGCCGGCGTAGTTAGCCAGATGTGCCGCTTGCCTGAATGTCGCTTTACAAGCCAGAGCCAGGGTGAGGACGCTTATAACTGTGTCGCCGGCACCGGTGACGTCAACAATATTTGTAGTGCCGTGGATAGGAATTTCGAAAGGATGTTTCCACTTTTCAAAGAGAATCATCCCTCTCGAGCCTCTTGTAATAAGCACTGCTGCGGCGTCTGTCTTTCTCAGAAGAAATCTTCCTGCTTTTTTGATAAGCTGATTGTCATCGTCTATCTCGGTTTTAAATACGTGTGTGACTTCAGGATCGTTGGGCGTGGAAACAGTGACCCCTCTGAAATTCAGGAGCCGAAAGCGGGAATCCAGAGTGACAGGAATATTTAATTTTTTAAAACCTGGAAGGATTTTGTAAAAAACGTCCTCCTTGACCGTGAGATAGTTGTAATCAGAAATGATAAGGGCGGTTGTTTGATTTCTCGCTTTTTCGAGGGAATTGATTAGTTTTTGTTTTATTTCATCTTTTTCTGGAACTTTTGCTTCCTGATCTATACGCAGTATCTGCTGTTTTCGTGTTGTCTCTTCGCCAGCAAGGACTCTGGTTTTTATAGGGGTTTTATAGTTTTTTTCTATGAGTAAATACTCAGTAGATATTCTTTTCTTCTTCAGTATTTGAATGATTTTTTTTCCTGCATCATCAGCCCCGATGACTCCTATTGGAACGGGATCTGCGCCTAAAGCCTGGAGATTAAGCAGAGAATTTCCAGCTCCACCTGGGAATATTTCCTTGTTTTTATATGTGAGGATGAGGACAGGGGCTTCCCTGGAGATGCGGCGCGTGTTCCCGTAAAGATATTCGTCTATAATAAAATCTCCCCAAACAGCGATTTTTTTTCCGGGAAAATTGTCAACAAGGTTTAGTAATTTTTTCTTTTCTTTGTTCACTGGACTATTTTCAAAGATTTTTATCAGAAAAGAGACAAAAGGTCAAATGATTAAAATCCAAATTCCAAATTCCAAATTCCAAACAAATCCCAAATGACAAACAAATTAGTTTTGCCTTTAATTCTTCGAATAGAAAAGGAATATGATTACGGGATAGGATTCGAGATGAAGAAATATCTGATAAGATGAGATGAAAAATGATTTAGAGATTGATGGTTGAGGATTTTCATTATTTCGGACATTATATAGTATTGTATAGTATTATCGAATATATAAATGAAAAGAAGAAAAGGGTTTGCCATCCTGACGAATGGCAACCGGGCACATGCCCATCTCTTTAAATTGGCTGTAAAGGCTTTAGATTTACTAGAAACCTTTAAAAAAAGCCCATGATTTATATCTTAACCGGTCCTGTTCACTCTGGGAAAACGTCTTTGCTGAAAAAAGTATTCCATGAGTTGAAAAAAAAGGAGGTCAAAATAGATGGTTTCTTGAGTGAAGTCGTCTGGGAAAACCAAGAGGTTGTAGGATACAATTTGTTTGATTTAAGGGAAGAGAAGGCAGTTCCCTTTATCAGGAGGAAGGGAGAGGAGGATTGGCAAAGAGTAGGCCCTTATTTTTTTCTACC
>DAOVDU010000071.1 GCA_030669305.1 Candidatus Aminicenantota bacterium | reverse complement strand
ACATTTTTTTAAACTTATTCTCGAAAGACAAAACTAAATCAATGAAAATGTCAAATGTTGAGACGCGACCCCTCTTTACTCCAAAAAATAGGAAATGGGTATCATGTCCCCATTTTAGAATTCCATTTTATGGCTGACATAAACGCTGATATTCCGCCCAATCTTTCTGTGATACTTTTGGCTGTGACTCTCCCCAGAGCATCTGAAAGAATGAAATCAAAGCGGTGCAGATGTCATGCCCTCTGGGTCTCTTGCCTGCTGCGGGCTCTGACTCGGCTATGGACATTAAATGTGGCCGGCTAAAACTCTATGAAAACAGGGGGTTAAACAATCCTTAAGATGATGTTAGAATAGGCAAAATGAATATTTTTATTACGGGTAATCCAAGGTGCGGAAAATCTACTTTAATACAAAAAATATTGGATGAAATTTCTAATAAGAAGGTTTCTGGTATTATAACACCTGAGATAAGGGTTAATGGCGTCAGGCAGGGATTTAAAATAATTGATTTGGCTTCAGGAGAGGAAGAGATTTTAGCTTCTGTCAACATAAACCACGGACCAGGTGTTTCAAGATACAGGGTTAATATTGAAGGTATTGATAAAATCATGGACGAATTCTTAGAGAGCTTTGAAAACTCAGAATATGTCATAATCGATGAGATTGGAATGATGGAGTTTTATTCAAAAAAGTTTAGAGAGACTATCTGTATAGTGCTTGACTCAGATAAGATAGTGATTGCTACTCTATCCAAAAAATTTGTAAAAAAGTATAAAAATAAAGGGCTGATTCATTATTTGACAAGAGAAAACTCTGATGAGATTCATAAGAAAATTTTAACTGAAATAATATGATAAGAAATAAAAGATTCAGAGTTCGGGGGACAGCATACTTATTCAAACACGAATTCGGCACATGATATCTATTTCCCTTTTTTCGACGGTCTCTTCTACAGGCTCAATATTCGACCTGTCTTTTCTAAAAAAACTGGATATATAAAAATAGGAAATGGGTATCATGTCCCCATTTTATTTGTCCCCATTTTATTTCCATTTTATTACCCATTTTATTGAGGAGGAAGCGATAACAATTGTATTAAAAAAGGTATTTATCGACTAAGGGCTTGGTATCCTTAATGTTAAGCTTCTCAAAGAGAAAAGAAAATTCCTCTTCTAAGATCGAAGTGATTTTGTCCTTTAAGTCCTGAGGCAAGGCATGAAGTTCTCTTTTGAAAGGACCTAAAGCTTTCTTCCTTGTCTTATAAATAAACTGGTCATCTGTCTGCTCAGGTTTTCTCTCATCCGCCAGATTTTCATGCAGCCAGGTATAAATTTTTTCCTTCAAAGCCAGAGGCAAAAGATCGTAAACAATATTTTGAAACTGCGTGGCAAGATGAATCTCTGCACATTCATTTTCAGGGAAACGAAAAAAAGCATCCTTGGGCAAAGTCGAGGCGCCGTGCTGAACAGCCCCTGCCATGTCGAATTTTGTCCTTGCAATCTGAGATAACGCCTTTAATGTTTCAAAATCTATCTTTACCTTGGCGATCGAGCCGTCAGGCAGCACAACTCCTCCGTGCGATGTCCCTGTTTGAATGCTTATTTTAGAAATACCTTTAAGCCCCTGTATGTGAGTGAGATAGCCTTTCATAAATGCACGAAGTTCCTCAGGAGTGGAGTTTTTTCCACCCACCTCGCCTATTTCGCCTCCTATGGAAATTTCAATTCCTTTAGGTTGTAATTCTCGGATGAATCTGGTTAACTGCGCACAAACCTCATAGTTTAATCGCTGTTGTTCATCAAGAGTGGATTTAGATAAATCGACCAGAGTTGATGAGTCGATATCAATATTGTAGAAGCCAGCCTCAATGGCCTCGGTAATTAAATCCTTGAGTTGACCGATTTCATTATCCCTATCCTTAAGGAAGTTCTTTGGTTTTATTTGAAAGTGGTCTCCTTGAAAAAATAAAGGGCCAGTGAAGCTTTCTCTGATCGCCGCCAGAATGATAGAGGAGGCATATTCTCTGGGCCTCTGTCCAGTATAGTCTATTTCACTCCTTGCAATTTCGAAAATAAAGGCACCGGCATTTATCTTTTTCGCTGCTCTAAAAACAGCCTTTGCTAAATCAAAGGTTAATGTTCTCAAATTTATCGCAGGTACGGTAAAACGGGTCAAATTCTCTTTTGCCCTTGCTTCATAAAAAGATTGAATAGAGGAAGGAATTATGCCAAATTCACGAGCAGCCTCATTCACCACCCAGTGACATCGCTTTTTAATATGAGCGGAATCGCTGAATATCAACGTATCATGGAGGTTATTAACGATTTCGTCTCGGAACAACTCTAAATCTTTAACTCTCAATTTGTCATCAACGACCTCGATAGAGCGGCTTTTAAACAATTCTTCTTCATCTCTGTAAATCATCTTAATTCACTTTACTCAAATCGCAATATATCTAAGTAAGAATCTTTATCAGCTTATAAAAAGCTTCCTCCTCAATTTTTTTTGGTTTTATTGCCAGTTCCAGAGGAATGGTATCCAGCCTGTTATCTTTTAAGCACACACATTCATCCGTCCTACCTTCCCGTAGAACTTCTACAGCATAACTTCCAAGACGAGCAGCCATGATTCTATCCTGAGCTGTAGGGCGGCCTCCTCTTTGAATATGACCCAAGACAGCTATTCTTGTCTCAAGGGCAGTTCGCTGAGTAATCGTATCAGCAATGTCAGCAGCTTTCGCTTTCCCTTCTGCAACAATAATGATCCAACTCTTCTTTCCTTTTTTATTCCCTTCGACAATTTCCTCACACATCTTTTCCATATCCATGTCTTTCTCAGGAACCAAAACTTCCTCACATCCTCCTGCCAGGGCAACCTGCAAAGCAATATACCCGGAATCACGGCCCATCACCTCAACAACAAATATCCTCGCCATACTCATTGCTGTATCTCTTATTTTATCCAGGGCATCTAATGCAACATTTACTGCCGTGTCAGCACCAATAGATAGGTCTATGCCGTTAATATCATTGTCAATAGTCGCTGGAATTCCAATTGTTGGAATATTGAATTTACTTGCAAGAACATGGGCCCCTGTTAAAGAACCATTCCCTCCAATGACAATCAAACCCTGAATACCCTTTTCCTGTATAACTTTAACTGCTTTTTCCTGTCCGGACTTTGTTTGAAAATTTTCTGACCGAACTGTTTTTAAAATAGTACCGCCCTGGTCAATTATTCCCGAGACTGAGCGTCTGTTGAGAGGAATAAATTCTCCATTCATCAGGCCTTCATACCCTCTAAGCACTCCCAAAACTTCTATGTTGTAAAAACAGGCAGTCCTTACCACTGCTCTTATAGCAGCGTTAATCCCTGAACAATCTCTTGTTAAAACTCCAATTCTTTTCATAAGCTTAGTACCTGTATACTTTTAACATACATTACCATAAATTATGTGATAGGGGTAGAGAATAAATTGTCATTAGTCACTATGCTATAAATAGAGGACGTTCCCTATAAAAATCTTTTCAACAAAACTTTTACCACTGGTAAAAATGTATGTCAAATGTGATATATAGACCTTATGGATAAATTTCATATAAGATATAATTCTGGAGGCTAAAATGGATATTTTTTCGCCCACACAAAAGATGATTTTTTATTCAACTGTTTTCATATTCATGATTCTCCCCTCAATACATCCTGTTTTTGCAGAAGAAGTTCCCTACGGAATTGGCTCCTGGCAGGCAGATTCGCTTGGCAACCACCGAGCGGTTATTCATGTCTCAAAAAAAGCCGATGTTGTATGGGCTCATATCCCCTGGCGGAGAAGAGACTCCAATCCTGAGAAAAAAAATATCATCATAATCGACGCAAAAACAGACAAGCGTGTAAAAAACATGTGCCGTGTGGATATCAACAGAGAATTTGGAGATCTCATCTTCCAGCCTCAAACAATCCCTGGCAAGTATTACATCTATTACATGCCCTATTCGATATCAGGCCGGCGGAATTATCCCACTGTGATTTACCAAGACCCTGAATACACTGCTGAGGCTGCTTGGCTTCAGCGTAATGGCCTAACAACAGAGAAGTTATCACGCATAAATAGAAATGCTTTTTCTGAAACTCAAATTGTTGAAATTCAGTCTATTGATGAATTTAACAGTTTTTATCCGATGGAGGTCATCGCAACAACCGAGGAGATAAAAAATCTTCTGGCACATAATCCGGAATCACTCTATCTCTTGTTTCCTGAAGACCGCAAATATCCTGTGAGGATGTTTGACGATCTGCCTTTAAGATGGATTAAGAGCGGACCTCAAAACCACTTTCAAGGAGATGCAGCACGGGGAGAGTTTTATGCGTTTCAGATCGGGGTATATGCCTGCAGAGAAGCGATTGCAGATATCGATTTGCATTTCAGCAGGATGAAAAACTCTGCGGCCGGGACAGTAATTCCTGCCTCTTTGATGTGCTGTATCAACACTGGCGGAAATAACTGGAATGGCGAGGAATTTGAAAAAACTTGTACTGTTAAGAAAGGGAAAGTTTATCCGCTCTGGTGCGGTATCCAGATTCCTGCGGATGTCTCGCCAGGTAAATATGAGGGGGTTGTGACTGTTTCTCCTAAAGAAATGAAAGAAACCCAAATCAACATTGTATTGAATGTCACAAACGATGTGCTCAAAGATGCCGGCGACAGCGAACTCTGGAGACATTCCCGACTGCGCTGGCTTGATTCAAGGATTGCCTTTGATGATGATATTGTCCCTCCATTTACACCGATGACAGCTAAAGGCAATATGGTGAGCTGCCTTGGAAGAAGCGTAACAATCGGAAAGGCTGGGTTCCCAAAAAGCATACAGAGCATGTTTTCACCTGAAGTTACGCATCTTCTCAATAAAGGCCGGGATATCTTATGTGCTCCTATAGAGTTGGTAGTAGAAGATGCAGATGGAAATATTTTATCGTGGATTGGAGAGGGAAAGACAATAAAAAAGAGGACACCCGGAGCAATAGCCTGGGAAGCCAAAAAAGAGGCAGGAGCTTTGATTCTGAATTGTCAGGCCCAGATGGAATTTGATGGATTCATCGAGTTTAAAGTCAAATTAAGTGCTTTAAAGACGATGAGAGTCAAAGATATCCGCCTGGAAATCCCGATTTTCAAAGATGTAGCTAAATATATGATGGGAATGGATCATAAAGGAGGCTTCCGCCCTGCACAATTTCAATGGAAATGGGACCAGAAGAAAAATCAAGACTCTGTATGGATAGGCGATGTCAATGCAGGTATGCAGTGCTCTTTCAGGGCTGAAAATTATTCCCGTCCTTTGAATACGAATTTCTACCTTTCCAAACCTTTGAATATGCCTCCCTCCTGGTACAACGACGGGAAAGGTGGGTGTACTATTAAGGAAAAGGATAATAATATTGTTTTAATAAGTGCCTACAGCGGGGAGCGCTCAATCCAGGCTGGTGAGGAACTTTATTTTCATTTTAATCTGCTCTTAACTCCATTTAAAACGCTCGATACAAAAGGACAATGGGCTACCCGTTTCTATCATTCTTATAAACCCATAGAAGAAATCTCAAAAACCGGTGCAAACACAATCAACAATCATCATGCTAATGAAGTCAACCCATATATCAATTATCCCTTTATGCACACAAAACAAATGAAAGATTATGTTGATGAAGCCCACGACAGAGGTATAAAAGTCAAAATATATTATACGATACGGGAACTTTCAAACCATGCTATTGAAATATTTGCCCTGCGGAGTCTGGGCAGCGAAATCTTTTCTCACGGGCCTGGCGGCGGATATTCATGGTTACAGGAACATCTTGGCTCAGACTATATTGCTGCATGGTTTGTTCCTAAACTTAAAGATGCCGCAGTGATTAACAGCGGTATGTCCAGGTGGCATAATTATTATCTTGAAGGGTTAAACTGGCTTGTTAAAAACATAGAGATAGATGGGCTTTACATCGACGATGTTGCCTATGACCGTACCACGATGAAGAGAGTGAGGAAAATCTTGGACCGCGGCCGCAAAAACGCTCTTATCGACCTCCACTCGGCCAATCAATTTAATAATAGGGACGGATTCGCCAGCAGCGCTAATCTATATCTTGAACACTTTCCTTATTTAAACCGTATTTGGTTCGGCGAGTATTTTGATTATGACTCATCGCCTGATTACTGGCTTATCGAAATGTCGGGTATTCCGTTTGGAGTCATGGGTGAAATGCTTCAGGGTGGCGGGAATCAGTGGCGCGGCATGCTCTACGGTATGACTTCGCGCCTTCCCTGGGCAGGCGACCCAACACATATCTGGAAAGTCTGGGATGACTTCGGTATACAGGATTCAGACATGGTCGGATACTGGGCCTCATCATGCCCGGTTAAAACCAACCACAAAGATGTTCTGGCTACTGCTTATGTCAAAAAAGACAGTGTGTTAATTTCAATTGCAAGCTGGGCTAAAGAAACTGTAGACTGCCGCCTGAAAATTGACTGGGAAGCCTTAGGATTAGACCCGGAAAAATCACATTTACAAGCACCCGCGATTAAGGGTTTTCAGGATGCAGCAATCTTTAAGCCATTGGACAGAATCCCTGTTAAACCCGGAAAAGGATGGCTATTGATTCTCAAATAGATTTCCTGCTTGTTAAATACTCTACGCACTGAAGCCAGAAATCAGAATATTTATCCCAGAATACAAAGTTGCACCCCCAATATTGACTTTTTCTCTGAGGTGTAATAAGTAAACAAACAATGGGAAACTTAAGAATTGGTGCTGTTAGAAAAGAGATTACTCCATCTGTTGGTATAGATTTATCTGGATACATCAGAAGATTCGGAAGTTCAGAAGGAATTCATGACCCTCTCTGGGCTAATTTTTTATGGGTCGAGAATGGAATTGACCATGTTTTGTTAATTTCGCTGGATGTCCTGAATATCAGTGAAGAATTTTCTTTAAGGGCAAAAGCTGGCATTTCTGAGGAATTAAACATTGAAAAAAACAGCATTCTTATCGCTTCAACTCATACTCATTCTGCACCCGGTATCCATTTATTCAGAAGCGGAGTAAGAAGAGACAAGACCTGGGAAGAAAAAGTTCTTCATACGCTAATCACAGGGTCCAAGGAAGCTTTAAAAAGGATTAAAAAAGCCTTTTTAGGAATCGGTACAAGCCAGGTAACTCTAGGGAAAAACAGGCGAAAAGAAGAGGGAACAACAGACCCTTGTTTTTCTTTGGCCTGCTTTTTAGATGAAAGAGATATCCCCATGGCTATATTAGCAAACTACGGATGTCATCCTGTGGTCTTGGATGAAGAAAACTTGCTTGTATCGGCTGATTATATAGGCTACTTCCGCCACCATTTGAACAATCTTTTCTCCTCCAACATCACAACACTTTTCTTCACAGGAGCAACAGGAAATGTCGACCCTATAGAGCGGGGAAGCTTCGCTGCTGCAGACAAACTCGGGAAAAAATTAGCCAGAGAGGCTGTAAACTTAATAAAAAATGTTAAATTGAAATCAAGTATCAGTATAAAAACAGAAAAAGAAACTCTGAGAATTCCTTATGGTTGGATTCCCTCCTCGCAAGAAGCTGAAAAAGTCTATGAAGACAGCCTCTCGCTTTATGAGGAAGCCAAAAAGAAAGGCAACAGAGAAGATATAAAAATTAAAAAAGCATTTCTTCTGTGGGCAGAAGATGTCAGAAAAAAAGCATTGGATAATCAACTTCCATCCTATTTGAACTGCGAGCTTCAGTGCATAAAATTGGAAAATGCAGTGTTTCTTGCTTTTCCATTTGAGCTTTTTTCATCCATTTCGTTATTGTTGAGAGATAAAAGCAGCATTGAGAATTTATTCATGCTGGGATATGCCAACGGGTATTACGGTTACTTGCCGGATGAAGCTTCTTTCTTTGAAGGAGGCTATGAGATTGAGGAGGCTTTTAAATATTGGGGTCTCCTGCCGCTCTCTTCTCAGGCGGGAAGTCTCTTCCTGGAAAGAGCTCTCTCCTTGATAGAAAAAGTAAGGAGTGAGGAGTGAGGAGCAAGGACAATGCAAACCATTGATTGGATTATCATAGCCTTCTATTGCATTTTTATGCTCGTCATAGGCTTTTATTTTACACGCAGGGCAGGAAAAAGCATGGAAAGCTATTTTGTTGCAGGAAGAAAGCTGCCCTGGTGGGTTCTCGGATTTTCTGCGGCAGCCACTTACAGCGGAGCAGGTGCAGCGCCGGCGTTTACGATGCTTGTGTTCCAAAACGGTTTGATAGGCAATTGGTGGTGGTGGATGTCTTTTGTAATCTGGATGCCTCTTGTAGCTGTTATCTGGTCAAAATTATGGAGGAGACTTCGCATCGTCACAACAGCAGAGTTTATGGAGCTGCGTTACGGAGGCAAGGAGGCAAAAGTTTTTAGAGGCATCTATGCCGTATTTATGAGCCTGGGCTGGGCTGTCCTCCTGAATGGATATGTGATGGGCTGGTTGATAAGAGCCATGGGCCCGATTTTCTCCTGGACAGATCTTCAAGTCATCCTTTTTGCCACAGGGCTCATTTTGATCTACTGCACACTTTCCGGCTTCTTGGGTGTGGTCTACAGCGACATCGTTCAATTTATGATTTTCTTCGGGGGCAATTTGATCCTTATCCCCGTTATTTTACACAAAGTGGGAGGGCTCAATTTCGTGTATGAGAAGGTGGTCTCCCAGAGAGGAATAGATTTTTTTCATTCTCTTCCACCGCACGGTGAAATTGGAGTCATGACTCTCCTATTCTTAATCATACAAGGCCTGTTTTTCGCGTCCTCACCCGCTGGAGGAGAAGGCTATACAGCCCAGAGATTCATGGCTGCCAAGAACGAATTCCATGCACAAACAGGGCAGCTCTTCAATACATTCATGACATTAATCATAAGGGTCATTCCTTTTTTATTCTTAGGCATTATCGGCGCAGCAATTCTTCCATTCTCCTCCACCAACCCAGAAAGTGTCTGGGGAATATTAGTTTCACGATTCTCACTTCCCGGACTGACCGGTATCCTTGTTGCCGCCGAGCTTGCTGCCTTCATGTCTACTATTGACACCCATGTCAACTGGGGAAGCTCATTTTTGGTAAATGATCTTTATAGAAAATTTTTAAAAAAGAAAGCATCTGAAAAACACTATGTCTTTATCAGCAGGGCAGCTACAGCAGGAATTCTTTTGTTAAGTGTCCTTGTTGGATATTTCCTGGTCAATGAAATGATGGCCTGGTTTTTATTCATTAACTCTGTCATGGTTGCCTTTATTTTACCCTTAAGCTGGTTGAGATTTTTCTGGTGGAGGCATAATATTTTTGGAGAAGCGGCAGCTATTATCATCGGGCTTCCTCTTTCTTACATCGTCTGGTTTCCTTTGGGCTTTTCTCAGCCGGAGAAACATCCTTTCTGGCAAGGTTTCCTCCTTCTTTTTGCCCTGGGATGGATTATAATCGTTTCGATAGATTTACTGACCAGACCAGAAAAAATGGAAAAACTTAAAGAATTCTACAAGAAGTGCCATCCACCAGGTTTTTGGGCTCCGATAACCAAGGAGATCGACAGCAGGAAAAAAGCCGCTCAAAAAAAAGAAAGTCTGCATGATATCATTGACTGTTTCCTTGGAAGCTTTTTCTGCTTGTGTTCTGTAGCCGGCTTAACAGCATTATTTAGCAGACATATGCCTGTATTCCTTATTGCATTGATTCTCTCTTTAGTCACTGGGGGTCTCTTTCTTTTCCGCTGGAAAAAGAGGGGCATTTTTTCTTCTCTGTAATCTTTTTTTACATATTATAGTAAGCGACATTTTCATAGACAACGCTTGTTGTCTGAACATCCTCTTTGCTGTTTATGCCTTCTTGGCTCTATTTGCTGGCAATTGACATTGCTGTTTTGAGTTTGATATTGTCATCCTAGTGTCGTGTCATGCGTGAAGTATCGTATCAGGCACTCGTCATTCCCACGAAGCTTGTGCCTGCGGAGGCAGGTAGTGGGAATCCAGTATTTCTGGCTACTTCAGGCTTCTGGATTCCCGCTTCCGCGGGAATGACAGTCATCTTTACGACATCACATAGATGACAGGACACTAGGATGTCTGCGAATGTAAAAGGAGGAAAGATGAAAAAATTATGTTCTGTTTTGACAATATTAGCGTTGGTTATCTCTGTAAATGCTGAAAAGGCATTCGAGGGGAAAGCCATTTGGGCTCATCCACGGGATATGGGGAAAAGTG